>NZ_JBLZFZ010000037.1:0-68356 GCF_050753385.1 Pantanalinema rosaneae CENA516 | reverse complement strand
AGATGTGTATAAGAGACAGCCTCTGTCTCCCCTGCTCCCCTCTTAATCAACCGTTGCCCCAGTAGCTGGAATGATCTACAGGTCTGGTTCCGCCGATCGCAGCAAGAACAACGTCCCTTAGCGATCGCCTATCCCCCCCCAACCTTCCCCTCGGCGGCAATGGTTTGGCAACAACTGGTGGGCATTGCTAAGTACCTCAGTCGTACCGGCAAATCGGCTACTCGCCTGCAATTGGTAGATAAATTAGAAATTGGCGATCGTACCCTACAGCTGGGCTTTAGAACATTGAAGTACCTGGGCTTTCAGATTGCAGCCGTTAACAATAGCTTCAAAATTACCTGGCAAACTACAGATACCTCTCCGACGGATGCTCGCTTTATCGCTGCCATAGAGCAGTTCTTTAGTGCAATTCAAGAAGAACAATTTCGTCGCCAGTATTTTGCCCAAATTCCGCTATCTACCCTTCAGGCGGTAGCGGCGCAAACGAGTTTGAGTGAACCATTGCAACGTTCTGGTTCCAATTCTTTAGACTAGTGGCAAGATGGCTTGTGAATGGACAGCAGGAGCGTGGTGATGATGAAGGTTCAGCATTGGGCAGCGATCGGCTTGGGATTAGGACTGGCGTTCTTCCCAGGTACGGTTCGCGCCATTCCCGGTCAATCGATCGATGAAGCGACCGCCTGGATTCAATCTAATCCCACTTTGCAACCGGCTAGAGGCGAAAAGTTGCTGGTACGCAAAACGGCAACTCCCGCCCAACGGTTTACCTTTCAAGCGCTCCCGTTGCAGGCAGGTCGGGCAGCACCGGGTTCAGGTGGTCGAGCGGTAATTCGGACGGAAGAGTTGACCATGTTTGACATGCTCAATGGGCTAACCATCCCCCGCTTAGAAGAGTCATTACGGGCAATTTATGGTGCCAGTATTTATCAGGATTATGCTCAAGCGACCGTCGTTTACGCCTATCCAACGCTCTCGACGCGACAGCAGGCAACCAACCGAGGTACTCCCTTACTGGCACAACTTCAGGGAGAGCTACGGGAAGGCGATCGCTTTGCCTATTGGACAGAGATCACCCGTCGCCCTGATGGTTATGCCTATATGGGACGACTGACGGTGTTTTTGCGGGAAGACTTACCCAAATTAGAAGCTGAACTCCGCAGTCGCTAGAGCTATTTACCGTCTCAGATCGGCGGGTTCCCGATCGCTAACCGTGACCGAATCAGTGCCTTGAGTATCGGCAAATAAGCCTAACAACGGTCCGAGGATGGCTCCGAAGACAAAGCCGCCAGCGTGCGCCCAGTAGGCAATACCACCATTTTCCATGCCGATATTCATCGGAGCTTTGAGGCTAAATATGCCGTAGAGAGCTTGTTGCAGGAACCAAATACCCAGGAAATAAATTGCCGAAATCCGCAGAGGCACTAGCACAATCCCAAGCGGCAGCAGCGTTAATACCTGGGCTTTGGGAAAGCGAAGGATATAAGCTCCCATTACTCCTGCGATCGCGCCACTGGCTCCCAGAGAGGGCACACTTGAGCCGGAGGAGAAAAACCATTGAGCTAAACCCGCTAGGGCTCCACAGAGCAGGTAGAAGAGTAAAAATTTAATGTGTCCTAATTTATCCTCAACGTTGTTGCCAAAAATCCACAGAAACAACATATTTCCAGCCACATGCAGAAAGCCGCCGTGGAGAAATTGGGAGGTAAATAGGGTGATCCATTCTGGGACAGGTTGGTAGGCGAGTTGTCCTAAGGGTTGGCTACCAAAACTACTGGTTAATTCTCGCGGGACAATTGCCCAGGTTTGCAAGAATTGATCCAGGGCTTGGGGCGGCAGACTCAGTTCATAAGCAAAGATCAAGACATTGGCAATGATCAATGTATAGGTAATAAATGGGGTTGTCCGAGTTGGATTGTTATCACTAATAGGAACCACTGGATCTTTCCTTGTTGGCGATCGGGCTTAACAAGAGAAAATTAACGTAATTCTCGATCGCCTGTCTGCCATCTGGAGAGAGATTTGCTTATGGTAGGCGATCGCCCAATCTACTCACTCCAGGCAACCGGATGGGCTTTCGCTGCCACAACCGCACAATCAACCAGAAATCAACTAAAAAGTAGCCCGAGGTCAGCAGGCTACTGGTCAGCAATAACGGAACGGCTAGGGATTCTGATGTTTGCGCCCCAAATCCTAATAACACGTAAGTCAGTAACCAACTTAAGGTGAGTGTGACGACCAGACGGCTCAAATCGAGTTGCTGCTGAGTGCCGCGTCGATGGTACAACGTCCATAGGGCAGGCAGAAATCCCAGTACCGGAATCAGATACAGGAATAATTTCAGATGTTGAATGTCCTGATTCTCAAAGGGATCACGATCGCTCATAGCACCAACTCAGCAAAGGATGCTTTGATCCTAAGCGATTCTAGCTCAGCGGTCGTATCCGTTCACGATAACTCACGGTGTCTAAGCCATCTCCGGCATCTAATTGATTCGGACCGATCGCTTGTTGTAGACGAGTCACTCGATCGCTGGTAGCGGGGTGAGTGCTCAGAAACGTGGGGATTGGGGATGTCCCCATCAGCTTCCGCATAAATGACACCATTGCGGAGGGCGCATACCCTGCCTGTCGCAGATTTTCTAACCCCAGTTGATCGGCTTCATACTCTGCCTGACGGCTATGGGGTCGTCGCAAAGCCAGTTCTACCCCAATGTTGACCAGAATATTACGGTTAACGCCTGCGGCTCCGGCGACACCACTGGCGATCGCCATTTCCCGAGCTTGTCTTAATGAGTGTTTGGCGGCAACATGGGCAATCTCATGTCCGAGCACACTTGCCAGTTCCGCTTCGTTCTCAGCTAATTTGATCAACCCAGTATTGACATAAATGAATCCACCCATCGTGGCAAAGGCATTAACTCCAGAGTCATCCACTACTTGAAAGGTATAGGGCAGATTAGGACGACGGCTCTGAACGGCTAACCGTTGTCCAATGCTGTCAACATACTGAGTAACTCTCGAATCACGATATAGCCTGACTCTGCCTTTGCCAATTAATTCCTGATTGATCTGTTTACCAATCTCTACTTCCTGCCGATCGGACATGGAAGAAAGCTGGATCACCTGAATCCCGCGTAGAATTAAATCTCCCCAGGGTAAGGCTTGGGCGACGATGGGTTGACCCACAATCACCAGCACTGCCATTGTGACGGACAGGAGGGGATGAATCCACCGCCGCGATCGCCGAGAGAACGAAGAGAATAGCTTCACCATAGGTTCCATCAGAAGAAAGGGATAGTTACGGGTAATTTATTTAACTGAAATAATTGCGGTAGCCCTATAGCCCTTAGAGTGCCCAGGCAATGATGGGAGTTATCCCTTTGGCAATTGCAACGATTGCCAGGTACTGAATGCTCATGACACTCCGATCGCTGGATTTGTTCCATCCTGCGTCAGGATAGAGGATGTTCTCGATCGCAGCCGAACAAGATGGTTCAAGGTACAAGGATTTTAATTGGCATTAGTGGTGGCATTGCGGCTTACAAAGTCTGTGCCATGATTTCGACCCTGGCAAAAGCTGATGCCCATGTGCGGGCAATTCTCACCGATGCTGCCCAGGAATTTATTACCCCGTTGACGGTATCCACGCTCTGCCGCCATCCTGCCTATACCGATCGGGACTTTTGGCAGTCTACCCATGCTCGCCCGTTACATATTGAATTAGGGGAATGGGCAGAAGTGATGCTGATTGCACCCCTGACCGCTAACACCCTGGCAAAACTGACCTATGGCATGGCAGATAACCTGTTAACCAATACGGTACTGGCATCCACCTGCCCGATTCTGTTAGCTCCCGCCATGAATACGGATATGTGGGAACAGGCAACGGTGCAACGCAACTGGCAACAGGTACAAATGGATCCCCGTTATCATGCGATCGCTCCTGGCTCTGGGATTTTGGCGTGCGATCGGGTGGGGACGGGACGGATGGCGGAACCGGAAGATATCCTGCCTTATATCTACTCGCTATTACAAACAAAGGGACAGCGTGATCTCGTTGGCAAGCGGATTTTGATTAGTGCCAGTAGTACCCGCGAACATCTTGATCCGGTGCGGTTTATTGGCAATCCCTCAACGGGCAAAATGGGGGTGGCTTTGGCGCAGGCAGCCGTCCATCGGGGGGCGGAAGTAACGTTAGTGCATGGCGCGATCGATCACCGGGATTTGACCTCGCTAGCGGGAGTGCAGCGGATCCCGGTGCTGAGTGCAGAGGAGATGCGGCAGGCATTACGATCGCAGTTTTCCCAGGCGGATATCACGGTGATGGCGGCGGCGGTGGCGGATGTCAGACCAGCGCAGTACAGTGCCGAGAAAGTACCCAAAGCTGAATTACCCGAGCAGCTTCCATTAGAGCCTGTGCCGGATATTGTGGCGGAACTGGTATCGCTGAAACAACCCCATCAACGGGTGATTGGGTTTGCGGCCCAAACGGGTGATATTGTCGCTCCGGCGATCGCGAAACTTCAGCGCAAACAACTGGATGCGATCGCGGCGAATCCAATTGATCAGCCGAATAGTGGGTTTGGCAGCGATCTAAATCAAGCGGTATTTATTGACTACCACGGTAATCGGCTGATGATTAACCAACCGTGCAGTAAGCTACGAATGGCACATGAGTTATTTGATTTTGTCCAGAAAATTTAGCTGGGAGGTGTGTTTAGATGGGACCGGGATATATGCCCACCTTTCTGTATTATTTCGTGGTGACAACCTTTATTGTGGTGTTCGTAGTGCTGCAAGGGGGCGAAACCTTACAAGTCGCGAATCCGTTTCAAGTTGGCATGTTTTGTGGGTTAGCCGCCGGATTTTTGGGTGCCCGCTTTAATAGCAGTCAAACCATATCTTTGCCAGTAAAAAACAAGGGTGCATTTCAGAAACAACTCCTGAAAACCCTTAACGATTGGGGCTATCAGGAGTTCTCCGAATTGAATGGTTTTACTGTGTATCAACGATCGGGCTTAAGCCAATTTTTCTCCGGCAAAATCTACGTGCAACTCGATAAAACGACCGCCACGATCGCGGGACGTGCCAGCAAAATTCGCCCCCTACAAAAACAGCTTGATCCCACGACAAAATCCGGCAAGTCACCCTAAATGCTGCGAGTCAGTTGATTCCAGGTGTCGATCACTTGTTGCAGGGTAGGTGGTAATTGATCTTGAATGCTGTCGGCATAGCGGACGGTGCCAAAGCGACCAGACAGCGTGACGGTAATGTAATCGGCTGACCCCGGCGTGGCAGGGAAACTCTGGCGATCGTACCGTTTGATCCGGTATTGGTCGAGCCGTTGCTGGAGTTGATAAACCTGTTGTCGCGATAGCTGCCGCACCTGGGAATTACTGCTGTTCCCCGTGGGGCTAAGGGTTTCCTGAATTAGCCGCCCATCACTCATTAAGGTGGTTTGCACTGTGCGACCAATAAAGCCACCACTGGCGATCGATCGCAAGATCACGCCTTTTTGTAAATTGGCTGGCATCTCGTTGGTGGGAATCCGGCTGGACTGAATCTGTCCTGGTTGCGGCACAGTGGTTTGGGTATTGGTGGCTGTTTCTAAGCGGAAGTTGCGTCCTGCGTCATCGGTACGATAGACCCAACGCTGGCTACCCTCCGTCAGGACAACCCGCCAACCATTGACCATTGCCATACTGCACATTTCATCGGGTGTTGCCAGTTCCAAACAGCCATTTGCCCAGGTTTTGGGAGTTGCTTCACTCACCTGGATGTTACCAACTGGAATCTGAGTACGTTTGTTGATGTCCTGACGGAGGGCGTTGGCGATCGCAGGTGGGAGTTGAGCAGGCTGATTTTGGCTGATTTCGTTGCTGGGAACGGTGGTGGTTGGCACTACAACATCAGGCGCAGTAGCGGCATTGCAACCGGCAATCAACCCCACGGATAGGAGACTGGTCAGCAGGAAGGTGGTGGTCAAATAGTGACGCAAACCAGGAGAACTGGGGGAGGGAGACATTGACGCGGACGGGTGATGGGTAGACAAGATAGTCATAATAGGTTTGGGCAAACAAAATTTTTGCCAGTCTGGCTTGGCAAGGAGCAGGGAGCCAATACTCTGAAGCCATGCTGCCAGCTTGGGACTGAACTGTATTCCTAGACACCACGATCGCCGGATCAAGTTCCACATTATTTCGCTTTTTTCGTTGGTTGCTCTACAAACGGTAGTTGGTTCCAGACCTGGGCAAAACTGCTGGGATGGGCAAACCGCCAGATCCCTCCAGCGATGAACGCTAACACGAGCAAACTCACCAGGTTGCTGACTAAGGGTTTAATTGGGAATTGCCGTTTAGGACGACGGGCATCCCATTGTTCCGGTGTGACGGAGGTTGGACGATTGGGTAAGGGTTGAACTCCAGCCGAAGGTTTGGCGATCGCTTTCGGGCCAGACGTTGAGGTTGGTCGAGCCGCGACATTGCTGGCGACTTGAGCCGGTGATTTCTTCATGTCCTGCATGTGATGCGTCACGACAGGAGGGCGACGCTGGGTGCGGCTCCAATTGATCAGGGCAGGCAAGGGCAGTCCGCAGAGATTCGGCATATCTAAGGCTGGCAAGCGTTTCAGCAAGGGTTGGTCATTGGCAACCAATACCACCAGAGCATCGGAGCGCCGTTCTGCCAGCCCATAGACATGCTGAAGCACTGTGGTAGACAGCCGCGCCTTTTTGCTCAACGTATGACCTGCCGCCGGTTTAAGCGACTCATGATCCGCGATCGCCGTAGCCTCTTTCCAACCGCTCTGAGGATAAAATCGGTCAAATTCCCTAGCGATACTCTCGATTTCTGGTTCTGGGGCGTGATCTTTGAGCACTGCCATTTCATCTAACACGGCTCTTGGCACATAGCATTCTCCGGTGCGGGAGAACTCTTGCCAATCCCGCGTTCTGCCAGCTAGCAACGCGCTGATGTCTAAGACGATTAACAGGGGAGGTAACAGAGACATAGATGTCGTCAAGCCCCGATACTACAGTTGAATGTGACTACAAAATTATTCTAAGTAGACGCAACAGCACACTGAGATCATCGACGGAGACGGGCAAAATTCTAGCTATTACTGAGCTTAGAGGTTTTGCAACCTGGCGATGAATATCGATAGTCTGAAATTTGCCATACTTGAGCCACCTACTGCTAGGGTAGCATTCTGCCTCATATTGGATTGATCAGCAAAAAAATTGCGGCTTTTGGAGTCTGGCTGAACTCAACGAATACGTTACGATCGGGAGCAAGGACGACAACTGTAAAGCTGGGTAACAAACATTTCAAAAAGGTTTAGAAATAGTACACCATGCAATTAACGCTTTACCTTATACATTTACAGCACGTCGTACTCCAAGTTGTTAGAGGCACGTCATGAGCAATGCATCGAAGTACCGGATAGTTTGTACGCTGTCCTTTGGTGACATCTACGGACAAATTATTGTGTGGTTAATTGTAATTTTCGTCAGTTTGTCGGCAGCACTGGCGCTGATGGGAGCAAGTCGTCCAGTGTATGCTCTGGCAACGGTGGGAATTATTTTAGTATTGACATTGCCGTTCCTGCTATTTGCCTTTGTCACGACGTTGCTCAATCATATTGAAGTATCGCCGATCGATACGGCGACGCAACCCAAGCCAGTGTCCTCCGCTACTAGCAGTCAACGACCGGCTGAAGCTGCCAGCTAAGGTTTGGATGGAGTGAACTGTCCTGATATCTGACACCGTTGGATCAACGACAGGGGCGATCGCTCAATCGGCACTGTGCCCGTTCTGACTGCTATTTTTCCCAAGTTCCCTGTCACACGGTAGGGAACTTTTAGTTTGAGCAAAATTATTTTTTCTCCTGGCAAATCCTATGATTGAACATGACGTAATGATTGTTGGTGGTGGCTTGGCGGGTTCCCGGGCGGCTCTGGAAATTGCCCGACTTGATCCGACGTTGAGTGTTGGTTTAGTGGCGAAAACCCATCCGATTCGATCGCACTCGGTGGCTGCCCAGGGTGGAATCGCGGCGGTATTGCAAAACGTCGATCCAAATGATAGTTGGGAAGCCCATGCCTTCGATACGGTAAAAGGCTCGGATTATTTAGCCGATCAGGATGCGGTAGAGATCCTGACGCAAGCCGCTCCTGGAGTGGTGATTGATCTGGAACACATGGGCGTTCTGTTCTCCCGGCTCCCCGATGGTCGGATTGCGCAACGAGCCTTTGGCGGACATTCCCACGATCGCACCTGCTATGCTGCCGATAAAACTGGACATGCGATTCTGCATGAATTGATCTGTAACCTGATGGCTCAGGGCGTAACGATCTATGACGAGTGGTACGTTCTTCGCCTGATTCTGGAGGATGGGCAGGCGAAGGGTGTGGTGATGTATCACATTCTGGATGGTGAATTAGTCGTTGTGCGGGCGAAAGCCGTCATGTTTGCGACGGGGGGCTATGGGCGGGTTTACAACACGACCTCGAATGACTATGCCTGTACGGGCGATGGGTTGGCGATGACCGCGATCGCCGGTCTGCCCTTAGAAGATATGGAATTTGTCCAGTTCCATCCCACAGGCTTGTATCCGGTCGGAGTGCTAATCTCTGAGGCAGTGCGAGGGGAAGGGGCGTATCTGATTAATAGTGAAGGGCAGCGGTTTATGGCAGACTATGCCCCCAGCCGGATGGAATTAGCACCTCGCGATATTACCTCCCGAGCGATTACCCGCGAGATTCGCGCTGGACGTGGGATTCATCCCGATGGCAGTGCCGGGGGACCGTTTGTTTACCTGGATCTGCGTCACATGGGACATGACAAGATCATGAGCCGAGTGCCGTTTTGTTGGGAAGAAGCCCATCGCCTGGTGGGGATTGATGCGGTGCATGAACCGATGCCAGTGCGACCAACGGTTCACTACTCAATGGGTGGCATTCCGGTGAATACGAATGGACAGGTGCGCCGCAGTCCGACGGAGTTAGTGGAAGGATTTTTTGCGGCTGGGGAGTCTGCCTGTGTCTCAGTGCATGGGGCAAATCGCTTGGGCAGTAATTCGCTGCTGGAATGTGTGGTCTATGGTCAGCGAACCGGGGCAGCGATCGCGGAGTATGTGCAAAAACGCAAATTACCAGATGTGGATGGAGCCAGGTATCTGCGGGAGGCTACTGACCAGATTGAGGCGCTGTTGAATCAAACGGGGGAATATCGGATTGATCAGATTCGGCAAGCCTATCAGGATTGTATGACCGACTATTGTGGGGTGTTCCGTTCTGATGAGATTATGCGGCAGGGGATTGCCCGACTCAAGCAGATCCAGAAGCAGTATAGTCATCTGCGGCTGGATGATAAAGGTAAGTGCTGGAATACCGAAATTATTGAAGCTCTGGAACTGCGGAGTTTAATGATTGTGGGTGAAATGATTCTGACTTCGGCATTAAACCGCCGGGAAAGTCGGGGTTCCCATGCCAGAGAAGATTACCCCGATCGGGATGATGCCAATTTCCTCAAACATACCCTGGCATACTATTCTCCCGCCGGAATTGATATTAATTACTTACCAGTGGCAATTACGCGGTTCCAACCCCAAGAGCGCAAATACTAAATGCATAATGGCAGGCTGAACACCCTAAATGATCAAAGAGTGGCGATCGTCTAGGGTGGCAGTCTGGCAATTCTTCGCTAAAGTGTTGCCAAACTGTCAGCAGCGTCACATAAGATTCGGCAAACTAGGAAAATCATGCCTTGCTAACGTTCTCCGAACTTATGCGGAGGCGGCATTGTAAAGGTTTGATTAAACTACGGTTATCCTACCGGGATATGCTAGTTTTGAAATAGCCGTTCTTGACTCTCGTTGCCTACTGGTTATGAGTATTCCCTCTCGTCATCCCCAAGCCCGATCGACTGTTAATATTCTTCATTCTGTGCCGCCGTTGCCTGGTGCGCGATCGTCCCAACCGTCAGAACCAGCGTTTTACTATTTTGCCTATGGTTCCTGTATGTGTCCGGTTGATCTGAAGCGGACACTGGGCGAAAGTATGTATCCGTTTGTGATTGGGGCAGCGACGTTGCCCGGTTATCGCCTGGGCTTCTATCGCCGATCTCAACTGCGGAATTGTGGCGTGTTGGATGTGGTGCCTGACCCCCATTCGCAGGTCGAAGGGGTGTTATACCAACTGCCCTGGCGGTTAAGCGCCTTATTGGACGAACGGGAAGAAGTGCCCCGGGGCGGGTATCGGCACGAAACGATCGAGGTTTTGTGTGGGAAGCAGCGTTATGCCGATGTGCGGACGTATGTAGTGGTGAATAAGCTACCGGAAGAACTGGCTCCGAATGATTGGTACTTTAATGTAGTGCTACGGGGAGCCGTCACCTGTGGCTTACCGGAACAATACTGCTGGCAGTTATTCAGTCACATGCATCGGTTACAGCAACAACAGGCAGCAATTCAGCAATCTGCCTAACGCCTTAACTGGCTAGATTCAAGGCTAATTGTAGTTGGGATGTCGCTCTGGGTTCGGGGATGGGAGCCGGATCATGGGTGACGGCGGCACAGTAACGGGCATAGCTACAGCGATCGCACTGCTTACCGGGTTGGGGATCCCAGCCGCGATCCTGCCGTAATCGCACCGCCAAATTGCTAATCATGGCTTCAACCTGTCCTTTGTGATCTTCGGTCGCTTCAAAGCGAATTTTTTCGCCCGATCGCAGGAACAGTAAGCTGAGATATTTCAAACTTTGTTGATAGGTTTGTTTTAGCGCTAGATAATATAGTCCAATTTGCAGGTTGATTTCGCTGGAATCAGGTAGTTTAACGTCACGGCTGGATTTGTAATCAATTAACTCCAAACCATCCGGTAGAAAATCAATGCGATCGTAGCGTCCGACCAAGGAGAATTCTAAATTTTCTACTTGTAAATAACCTTGAATTTTGCCTTCTACAGCCAGGGGTTGGGTTAAGGCAACCGCATTGGCAATAAAGCGATGGTAGTAATTTTCTAAAATGGCGATTCCTTCCATGACTTGATTGGCACTTAGTCCCGAGGAATGTTGGTTCCAACAATGATGTAACCATGGCAAATCGGGTAACGCATTTTGATAGTGCCAATCTCGATGGAATTGGGCTAATGCCTGATGTAAAGCCGTTCCCAGTGTGGCTGCACCAAAGAAGCTACTTGGGGTTAAGCGATGTTCATAGCGTAGGTAATAGGCATAGGGACAGCGCTTATAGGTCTGTAGTTTTGTTGCTGAAATCTGATAAGCCATGTTACTTCAACCAACTACATGATTTAAACAACGGGCAACCAAAAATTAGTCATTAGCTTGAGCTTTTCCACCTCCTAACCTTGCCAACTTTGAAGCATCTAATCCTCCAGAATTGGGGGCTAGGAGGGCAAAATTTATCCCGTGAACTGACTTAATTTTGACCGATCGGTCGTCTGAATAGGGCATCTAAATAAATCCGAGATGCCTGACGGTGGAAGAGTTTTTCCGGGGCAGATTCCATTTGATTCTGTAATAGGAATAGTGATAACGCTGCCGCAAAAACGCGGTCTTGATCCCAATCGGGACGCAATTCTAAATAGTTTTTGATCGATTCATGTAGCACTTCAGGAATTTCGACTAACAGGCTAACGGTAGAGTTCATACAGTGCTTTGCTCCAAGGTTGGTGAATGGTTCAAACGAATGAATTCGTTACAAGCCGTGAGAGATCTGCTGCTCAGCTATTAAGGTTCCGACCCATTTTCTGGTATTCATACCGCCGTTTCTCAATAGTTGACCAGCCATTAAACAACCCAAAATTGCGCTAACCGACCTGGTGAGTGTCCTTACTCAACCTTCTGGGACTGAGAGCAAGCTGATTCAAAGCATGGACTGGAGGCAGGAAGATTGAAATGCCGTTCTCGCAGTTCATCTGATTTAGTGGGCTTACCTCAGATTCCAGAACGCTGTCCACTCAGGTCAGTACGCTCTTTACTTAAGTCGCTTCATTGTGCGGTGCAATACGGCTAGTTGTCAATGTTGAGAAATATTGCGATCGCGTTTAGATCAAAAAAAGGTTTACGAAAGAATCGGGGTTTGAGGTAATTTTTTGTTGCAGAACTTCACATAAAGGCGGGTGGTTAGACGAGTCAGGCGGAGAATATTGCCACGGACGATCGAGGCGGCAAAGTCCGATGTTATCGTGTCGCCTGTGGAAAACTTTCCATAACCTGTGGAAAACGTGTGGAGAGGTTGTGGAAAACAGTGGACGTGCTTGTGGAAAGGTTGTGGAAAGCGTGGGGAAAAGTTGGCTAAATAATAAGAAATGTAAAATTTTGGTCTTTGTGACTAAACTTGACCTAAGCCAACTCTTCTGCAAAAATTCGGCGGATAATTTCGGTAACAGCCCCTGCCATGGTGGTGTCACGCTCTGCATCGGTGCCATTGGGTGCCCAGAGTGCCATTGTCAGGGTGCGCCATTTAGCCGTGTTTTGACGGCGATCGATCAATTGTGCTAGGGCAACATAGGTCAGGGCACTATTGCCTAAGCCCATTTTGGAGATCAGCACTGGTTCAGTTGCTACGTTCACCAGTCCCAGGGTTTCTAGGGCGACATCCAGGTAGCGGGCAGTGTCCCAGCCCAACGATCGCACCAAACTTTCTAGGCTCCGCCACTGGGCAGCCGGGAGGCGACGATCGGTAGCCAAATGGTGATGCCAGCCCAACATGGACATTAATCGCACCAGGTCGTAGGCAGAAACATAGTTATTGCCAGTCCCTACCTCGGGCGCGGCGGTTAATAACGGTTCCGTCGTGGCTACCGTAGTGTCAAATAATTCGGGATTAGCCAGGAAGGGAGCTTCGCCGTAGTAGCCTTTGAATTCGATTTCAGGGGTATTGGTAATTGCCTTGAGCCAATCTTCGAGTTCCTGCCGTTGGGTAAATCGTTTAAACATGGCAGACAGCGAATTCGAGGAGGCAATCCGGGCATCATAACTAACCACATCCGTGGTCATTTCATGAAATCGATAACGTTTACCCTGGCTATCGGTACCGATCATGCAGTTATCCACATCGCATTGGGGAGATAGTGCATTTACCTGACAGATCACATTCAGAATCGGAATAAATTTAGTGGCACTGAGAAACTGAAGCGGTTTCGTGGCTGATCTTCCTAACCAATGGGTTCTAATCACGGATTCACCAGGGACAAAACTGCCGATACAGAGACAAGCCGATTCAATATTGCGATCGAGAAAATCTAACCCTTGGGGATCAATCGGGGGCAGCACTCCTTTAGCTGGATAAGCTGTAAAGGTAACGGCTTGTTTGGCGTTAATCGGCAGAAAGGAATTGCCATAGGACGATACCGTTTTCCCGTCGGGTCGTTGGCTCAACCGCACAGGATAGTGATTGATTTGGGAAGCAAACGGTGAGTTTTTAATGGTGCGGTCTAGAAACGCCACATGGTCATCGATCGCGGGGGTATCTGTCTGAATCGCCGCTAATTTATTCAACACATGCTGGTAATCTTTGGCAGCCTCAAAAACATAGGGGAGTTGCACCGTATCCAGTAGCTTTTGTGCCAGGGTGGGATCAAGCGTTTGGCGAGTCACATGATCTAAAGAAAAGGCACTACAAAACTCGGCTAATCCCGCTTCAAAATAAGGTCCCCACAACCCATCAATCCACTGTCCTCCCGGATATAACCCTAAATTTGCTAGTTTCCTTTGGATTTCGCTAACGAGTTGTTTATCAGCTTTCAGTTGTCCAAAAGAGCGGGTGAGTGGCGCTTGAATGATCTGTTGTAGGGTGGTCATACCGTTAATCAGTGATGCAGCATAGTAGATGCCCTCAAGCTAATTTTTCTAGCTTTAGACAATATGTTTCTCCCTTTTACTCTATTTCTGAGCTTTGAGAAGATAAGTCATCACTTCCCCCCGACCTTTCACGGCAATCAGTCCCCGTTTTTCTAATAAAAATTGATGTTGGAGGCGATCGTGGGTGGCTTCTGACACTTGAATTTCCCCAATAATCCCATGCGACTCCATCCGACTGGCGAGGTTGACGGCATCCCCCCAAAGGTCATAGCTGAATTTTTTTAGACCAATCACACCGGCAACCACTGTTCCGGTATGAATGCCAATCCGTAGTTGAAAGCGGGTGCCTAGACGAGTCTGAAATCGCGTAATTTCCCGTTGCATATCTAATGCCATTTGCCCGATCGCTTCCACATGATCGGGGCGAGGAGTGGGTAAACCACCGACCACCATATAGGCATCACCAATGGTTTTGATTTTTTCTAAGTTATGGTGTTCGGCTAGTTGATCAAAGGCAGAAAAAATTTCGTTCAGGCAACTGACTAATTCAACCGGGGAAATTTGGGTGGATAGCTCGGTAAAGTTAACAATATCGGCAAATAAAATCGTGACTTCCTCAAACCGATCGGCGATCGCACTTTGATCTCGCTTTAGCTTTTCGGCGATCTCAGCGGGCAAAATATTGAGCAGCAAGCGATCGGCTTTTGCCTGCTCTGTTCGTAAGTTGGCTTCGGCTTGTCGGCGATCGCAAATCTCTTGCCGCACTCGGTGGAACAGATCATGAAACGCCGTGAGCACTTCCCCCAGTTCATCCTGGCGCTGTACAGTCATTGCCGCAAATTTAGGATCAGACAGATCGTTGCTAATGGCTTCCCCGGCTGCCAACAAATCATCCCGTAATTGCAGAATCGGATTAATCACAGTAAAGCCCAGGGTTAGCATTGTTGCTAAGGTGACAAATACCGCAATGATTAGAATCAGGGCAGCAATACGTTGAATAAACCCGTTCAGTTCTTGTTGAACAGAGGTGGCATCATGCCGCACGACTAAAACATACTGCTGATTCAAGACGCTAGGTGACCAAACGACATCGTAGCGATCGCCTTGATACTGCCGTGCCTGCACCATGCCATTCCCACAACAACTTTTGTAAGTCAGTTCAGGTCGTTCACCAAAACTTTCCAGCAGTTTGCCATCGCGGGTATAGAGTGTGCCGCCTAAAATGACTGAACCGGACTTCAAGTTTTGATTAATCGTTCGCAGCAATCCGGCGGGAGTTTGACCGGATTGGGTGGCTCGTACCAAAGTGGGGGAGAACACTTCATAGGAGATGCGTTCTAATCTGCTCAGTTGCTCTTGTTTCTGACGATAGTAAGACGGGACTAAAATCACCAGTTCAATCCCGACAATGCTGGCGAATACCCATGCCGCAATGTAGCGAGACAGCTTCGCTTTAAATAGCTCAAGGGAGGCTTGGAGTTGCTGAACCATCGTCAATGTTGTAATAGGTCATGTGCATGATTGGTTCGGCTACACCCTAAGAACTGAGCTATCAGTAGCTCCAAAACTGAATCTGACTGTTTGTTTATCCGCGATCGTGATTGGTCTAAGGATGAGCAACAGAATGGATTTCATGCCTCGGCAAGGGCAGGTTGAGCCGAACGCCTAGCAACAAGCCAGGGCATGATGGACAGAACCCGCTACCAGGTTAAACTTTGACGAATACTTGATTACTGTCTATTTTGGTTTGATAGGTGGGTAATGGTTGTGATGCCGGACCCGCTAACACTTGCCCATCGGAACTAAATTCAGCGTTGTGGCAGGGGCAGACAAACTTCTTACTACTGCCATTCCAGCTCACCACACAGCCTTTATGGGTGCAAGTGGGATTGACTCCCAAAACAGCCGTTTGCTTAATCGGATCTCGTACCACCAGTACGGGTTTGCCAGCCACTTGGACTGCCAGGACTCCAGCTTCGTCGAGCGTTGCAATGTCACCCACGGGGGCAAAGCCGTCCGCCCCAGGAGTAGCGGCGGGTAAGTTGGAGCTTGGTGATGATTCATTGGTTTGGGAACAGGCAACGATCGCTACTGGCAAATAGCTGGCTAAACCACCAATCCCGACCCATTTCAAAAAATCGCGTCGTTGCATAGAGTTTCCTCTTCAGCCTATAAATTTTCCTTACCCAATTCTGCCAGCCAGGTCAGGATAATGTCATTCACAGCCGTGGGATTTTCATCATGGGGACAATGTCCGGTATGGGGAATGCCAACAAATTTTACGGAATCGGTTTGAGCTAACTCCTGATAAATCTTGGCTCCAGCGATCGGTGTCCAGGGATCTGCCTCGCCCCAAATGACTAAGAGTGGTGCAGTCACTCGCGGCAATAGTTCGGTTGGGGTTGGTCCCGGAGGAGCCGTTAGGACAGAGGCAAATACTTTGGCGGCACCCGCATCGCAGGATGGAGCATAGAGGAGATCCACCAGTTCTTCTGTAACCGCAGTGTGATCGCGGTAAACCTGAAATAATGTGCGGCGAATTCGGGGCTTTTGCCGGATCTGGTTAAACATAAATACCCCTAACGGCGATCGCACCAAATTGGTGAAGGTGCCCATGATCAGGCGTAGGGGTAAATTTAGTTCATCGGGACGGTGATTCAGCCCACCAGCAGAATTGAGCAAAATGCCTCCGGCTGCCATTTCCGGGTGATCCGCCAGTACCATTAAGCACAATAATCCCCCGATCGAGTTGCCGACAAACACCGTGGGGCGCTGAATATGAGCTTGCCAGAAGTCTCGTAGTAACTCTTGCCAAAGTTCAACGGTGTAATCAATGCTGGGCTTATCGGAACTACCAAAGCCAAGTAAATCGATCGCATAAACCTGATACCCCGCCTCTGCCAGGACTGGAATATTTTTGCGCCAATGCCCAATCGAGGCTCCAAAGCCATGTACCAGTAATAACGGTTGTCCGGTTCCCATGACCGTGTACTGGATCCGATAATCGCGCCAAACCCAGGTAAACTTTTCAAGGACAGTTGTGGTCTTCAGTTGTTGTGCAGTCACGGTTCACAATACTCAATGAAGAATCTTAAATGTCCTCATGATAGCGTTATCTTCTAGTTCTCCTCATGTCTGTAAGCGATCGACCTGACTCTTCAACTCAATTTCCCTGGCAAGATCCAGTCGTGATCCAGCATAGCCAACGGTTGTTACACAGCTTTCAGCATTGGACAGGTCGCCCTTTATTAGACATAAGTAGTTCACCCATTGCGATCGCTGAGGCGTTATTCTCCGCTCCGTTTGTTCTGGTTTCGCATGGCACAGAAGCCGATCCCATTTTCAATTATGGTAATCACACTGCTTTACAACTTTGGGAATTGACTTGGGAGCAATTTACCCAAACTCCTTCACGCCGGACGATTGAAGCCGGTAAAGAAGCGGGACGTGCCCAACTATTAGCTGAAGCTAGAGCCAAAGGCTATATCAGTAACTATGAAGGCATTCGGATTTCCAGCACTGGACGGCGCTTTCGTATTAGTAATGTGATTGTTTGGGATGTCTTAGACGAAACCACCGATCGCTGTGGTCAAGCCGCTACCTTCGATCGGTGGAAATTTATTGAGTAAGCCCTCTGCGCTGATGACATTTAGCTCACCAGGCTGACCACACCCGTATTCAGGTCATAGTATCCGCCGACTACCTTTAACTTACCTTTATTGATTAAATCAGCGACTACGGGAGACAGTTTGATCCGTCTAACCTGAAGCTTGATATTCTCCTGAATGGCATTATCAAGGCGATCGCCGGATTTTCCAGCAGAACTCTCAACAGCCGCATTGATCGCATAGATAAAACTATCGATCATGCCAGGGTATTCACCCCCTTTAACGGCAGCATCAACGGCACCACAACGTCGGTGACCTAAAACCATAATTAAAGGCGAGCCCAAAACACCGGCGGCATACTCCAGGCTCGCGATCGCTTCTGTGATCGCAATATTTCCGGCAACTCGCACCACAAATAAATCGCCAATGCCTTGATCAAAGGCAATCTCCGAAACGACCCGTGAATCGGCACAGCCGAGAATAGCCGCAAATGGAGCCTGTCCCGATGCAACCTGTTCCACTCGAACTAAGGTTTGGTGGGGATTGGTGCGTTTATTCGTGGCAAACCGTTGATTGCCAGTCATCAATTCTTGCAAGGCTTGATCCGGGGTAAGGGTACTGTGAGAAGATCCTGGTTCAGCCGCCATTAAATCAGGTGACGATGGACTGGCTTGGGAGTCTGGCGTTCTAGCGAATGCCCCTGTTCCTAGCCAACCCGTGAGTGAACCTGCTCCGATCGCTCCTATTCCCAGTTGTAACAACCGTCTTCTAGAAGGACTTCCAAGCTTTGGCGGCAACTCCATGACACGCTCCCTCGGCTCTAGTTCAGCCTTTGACTACTGCAAAAAGAGCTTACTTCAGTTTTTTTAAGTCTGTTACCGACTTAAGAATACTTAAGTATCTATTGGAAAACCTCTATCCAAGCCATTGATTGACCCTATCCGTTTGCTGACAAAACCTGCTTCCACCAAAACTCGAACTGATTTAATCCCCATCCCTTAGGAACTGGCGAAAACCACCCCTCCAACTAACATCTCCCCATCTCCCTATCTCCCTAAAGCTGCTGTTTCAATTGCTGGACTAACTCTGGACTCAATTTCACCTTGACCTCCAGCCGTTGTAAATCATCCCGTACCGTTAACGTCTGGGTAGCGGTGGCATACTCACTTTGGTTAGCCTGTACCATGACCGTTTGATACACCAAATCTGGGCGTTCAATCCGGATCACCAATTCCTTCTGCGATCGCGGGAAGATATAAAGCTGTTGCCGTACATGATCCAGTTCCAGGCGATCGGGGGTAGTACTTTTCTCTTGCATCGAATCGGGCTTTTTCCAGTACAGGGTAATGCCGCGCAATTCTGGATCGGTGACGACAAAGGTTTCATCAAACCGTTGAGGATCCCAGTTGAGCGTATTGGCGGCGACTGTTCCGGGAAGCACACGTTGTCGCCAGTTAATCCGCTGACCATTTAACCCTGCCCACCACTGGCGAATTGTCGCTAAATTGTCGGTATTATCAGGAGCACTGCTGCCAAATTGCCAAATGGTTGTCATGGCGGACATAAACCCTCCTCTGGTTGTTTACCCCAACTCTAACACTGCCAGATTTGTGTCAAAGGACAGCGATCGCCCGAAGATACTAGAGGGCTGTTGGCATTTCTGGATTGTCGAACTGCATGGAACTACCGTTGATTTATCATCCCGATTACGTGGCTCCCCTGCCGGAGGGCCATCGCTTTCCCATGCCTAAATTTCGTCAACTGTATGAATTGTTGCTCCGCGATCGGGTGGCTGAACCGAGTCAATTTCATGCGCCCGAAGCACCGCCCCAAGACTGGATCGAACTGGTGCATACTCCAGACTATGTGCAGGCCTATTATCAAGGCACATTAGATGCGAAGGCGCAACGACGGATTGGGTTGCCCTGGAGTCCTGCCTTAGTCAACCGCACCTGTGTGGCAGTGGGGGGAACGATTCTGGCGGCAAAACTGGCATTGCAATGTGGACTCGCCTGTAATACAGCCGGAGGTACCCATCATGCCTTTCCCAGTTATGGATCGGGATTTTGTATCTTTAATGATTTGGCGATCGCGGCGCGGTTACTCTGCCACCTGGGAATGGTACAAAAAGTGCTGATCGTTGATTTAGATGTGCATCAGGGCGACGGGACGGCGTTGATCTTCCGAGATGATCCCGCCGTGTTTACCTTTTCCATGCACTGTGAGGTCAACTTTCCGGGCACGAAACAACAGAGCGATTTAGATGTGTCGTTACCCGTAGGGATGGAGGATGACGAATATCTGCAAACCCTGGCAGACTACCTACCGGATTTATTGACTCAGGTGCAGCCAGATTTAGTATTGTATGATGCCGGAGTTGACCCCCATGTGGGCGATCGCTTGGGTAAACTCGCGTTGACCAATACAGGCTTATTTCGGCGCGAGATGCAAGTGTTGACGACCTGTTTAGCTCAAAGCTATCCCGTCGCCTGTGTGATTGGGGGTGGGTATGCCGATGATCTAACGGCATTGGTCTATCGGCATTCGCTATTACATCGGGCGGCGACCGAAGTGTATTACCACTATCGGCTCTAATAAAATAGGGCAGACTAATTAAGCTGCCCTGTCTAACATTCAATTGCTTGGGAATCAGACCAAGTAAGGTGGTTAGATCATGCCACCCGCTGCCTGAAAGCGTGCCCGGGCTCGACGGTAGGCTTGGGTTGCCTGGATCTGCTCCTGCCGATCGCCACTTTGCTGGGCTTTGGTATAGCGGGCTTCTGCCTCTTGATAGCTAACACGTGCTTCTTCGCGATCGATCTTGTCGCCACGTTCTGCCGCATTGACCAGAATGGTGACTTCATTCGTTTCCACTTCTGCAAATCCGCCCATTAAGGCAATCGGTGTCCAGGTTTTGTCGGAGCGGACTCGCATGACTCCAATCTCCAATGCCGTGAGCAACGGAGCGTGACCACTGAGCACACCTAGTTGTCCAGTGGTACTGGGTAGGATGACTTCTTCAGCCTCGGAGTCCCAGACCGTTTTGTCTGGTGCAATCACACGAACGGTTAGAGCCATAAGTCTTATGTAGAAATATTAGGAATGTAGGATCAGAGGCTGGTAAGGAACGCTAGGGACAATCACAGTTATCGGCCTGACCCTAGCGCTAAACTCCTTGCGTCTGATTAGTTGCCAGCCTTCATCTTTTCGCCTTTCGCGATCGCTTCGTCGATGCTGCCAACCATGTAGAAGGCTTGCTCAGGATACTCATCCAGATCACCGGAGAGAATCATTCTGAAGCCCTTAATGGTGTCGGCCAGGGTGACGTATTTGCCAGGAGAACCGGTGAACACTTCTGCCACGAAGAACGGCTGGGATAGGAAGCGCTCAATCTTGCGGGCGCGAGCCACGGTGAGACGATCGTCTTCAGACAGTTCATCCAGACCCAGGATGGCGATGATGTCTTGCAGTTCTTTGTACCGTTGCAGAGTGGATTGGACTTCCCGAGCGGTTTGATAGTGTTCGCTACCCACAACACCGGGTTGCAACATGGTGGAAGTAGAACCGAGGGGATCCACGGCGGGGTAAATCCCTTTAGAGGCTAGACCCCGAGACAACACGGTGGTTCCGTCTAAGTGAGCAAAGGTGGTAGCCGGAGCAGGGTCAGTCAAGTCGTCCGCTGGCACATAGACTGCTTGGATAGAGGTAATGGAACCTTCGGTGGTGGACGTAATCCGTTCTTGCAGGTCGCCCACGTCCGTACCTAGAGTGGGCTGGTATCCTACCGCAGACGGCATCCGTCCCAAGAGTGCGGATACTTCAGAACCCGCTTGCACGAACCGGAAGATGTTATCGATGAACAGTAGTACGTCTTGCTTGTTGACATCCCGGAAGTATTCCGCCATGGTCAGTGCCGACAGTCCCACCCGCATTCTGGCTCCAGGGGGTTCGTTCATCTGACCGTAGACTAGCGCAATCTTGGACTCGCCCAGATTGTCCTTATTAATTACGCCGGATTCCATCATTTCGTTGTAGAGGTCATTGCCCTCACGGGTGCGCTCACCCACACCGCCGAAGACCGATACCCCACCGTGTTTGGTGGCGATGTTGTTGATCAATTCCATCATGATCACGGTCTTGCCCACTCCGGCTCCACCGAATAAACCGATCTTGCCACCCCGACGATAGGGAGTTAGCAGGTCAATCACCTTAATGCCGGTTTCAAATACGGAAGGGGTGGTTTCCAGGTCAGTCAGTTTGGGCGCAGAACGGTGGATCGGAGAAAAGTCGTTGGCGCTGACGGGACCCCGTTCATCTACGGGTTCGCCCAACACATTAAAAATCCGTCCCAGGGTGGCTGCACCAACGGGCACACTAATCGGGGCTCCCGTATCCTTCACTTCCATCCCACGAACCAGACCGTCGGTGGTACTCATCGAAACTGCCCGCACCTGCTCATCGCCAAGCAGTTGTTGAACTTCGCAGGTGACATCCACTTCTTGTCCAGCCGTGTTGGTTCCCTTGATGGTCAAGGCATTGTAGATATCTGGCAACTTCCCGCCAGGGAACTTGATGTCCACAACGGGACCGATAATTTGCGTGATGTAACCAATATTTTCTGTGGTGGTAACCATGCTCGCGCCCTACTCTGTGACTTCAGCTATCCTAAATATTTCGGACTTAGTTGCAGACTGGAAACGTATCGTAACGTTCAAATCGCCATTCATCAGCTTATCACTAGACCCTTTGCAAAAGTTATTTTTTCCTAAAGCGAGGCAAGAAAGTTTCTGCGATCGCCAATTTCCACAACTCCTGACCAATCGTGTTATGCTGATATGTGGCTCGGATCTATGCGATTACAACGCCCAAACCTTGTCAGGACCGGAAGGTAGCAGCAATACGGGATGCTTGTGATAGGCGTAGACTCCGGGTCGCCTTTGTTTTAAAGCCTGGGCAGCCGGGGTAGCCCGATAGGCTGGTTCGTCAACGCCAGATTCGCTACAGGTTTGGCTGTATTTGTTCTCATTCATTCCACCCTTGCGGTAATTTGCCATTTCTCAGTACGGCAATCCTGCGTTTTAGCCAGTAGCAGGATATCGGCTTTATTCCGTATGCTGGAAACATCCAGGGCATAACGAGGATTGACCATTATGGGATTAGGAGATCTGGTACAAAAAGCGGTTTATCTCGGCATTGGTATGGCATCCTACGCTGGAGAAAAAGCTGGGGTGAAGCTGGGTGAATTGCGGGTGCAGGTGCAAAAGCTGGCGGATGAAATGGTGGCGCGGGGCGAAATGACGACTGAGGAAGCGCGGCGCTTTGTGGATGATATGGTGAATAAAGCCCAGCAACCCGTCGTTTCGGAGCCTACCTCTACGGCATCTACCCCAGCGGAGCCACGGCAAATCGAGATTTTAGATGATGACGAATCAACTACGGTGACATCTACTGCCTCAGTGGCAGAACCCCCCAGGGATGATGTGGATGAAATGCGGCGACGGGTGGCGGAATTGCAAGAAGAACTGCGACGGTTGAAACACGATTAGGCGCTTGGCGATCGGCTAAATTAGATTGAATAGGAATGAGGAATAGACCCCTTGCCTAACAAGCGACCTGTATGCGTGAGTCTGCTGATTCCAGATAGTGTCTGCGAGAGGTCTATGTATTCAAGGGTTGCGGGACACCTAAACTTGAGTCCCGATCGATATCCTTCGTAGGCGGGCAGGCGGCGTATGGAAAGCGGATCAAATCCTTTCTTGGAGGGCATCTACCAGATTGCCAGTGAGGTAGAGCAATTATTTACGGAGTTTATGGAAGATCTGGCAGAGGCGGTGGATGCTGTTGTAGAGACATCGGAAGAACTGGCAGACTTGCTCAAAGATGCAATCGTGAATGAGGTCGAACAACAATTTAACGAGTTCTTTGAGCCACTGTTTGAAGAGTTTTTAGGGGTCAGTCCGGTGTTTGACGATCGAGAATCAGACGATAGTTGGGCGATCGATCCGTTGTTTGATCCGTTACCTGAGACTCCGGCGGTGTGTGTCGGTTGCCGCCACTATCATGGGCAGGCCTATAACGGCAATCTCCTGGTCTGTGGAATGCATCCCTACGGCTGGGAAGGAGATAGCTGTCCCGATAAGGAACTGATCTCATTTCGTTAACAGCATCGCGAATTAGGGGTAGCGGTTGGATCAGGTTTAACCAATATCCTGAGAGGGTTTGGCACCGGATTCGGGCAAGGCTTTTTGGCTCACCGGAATCTCGATCCAGAATTCGGCGCCCTGTCCCGGTTCAGAGGTGCATTTCAGCTTACCGTGATGTTTCTCAACCACAATTTGGTAACTGATCGATAGCCCTAGCCCAGTGCCTTTGCCCACGGGTTTCGTGGTGAAAAAGGGATCAAATAGTTTGGATTGATTGGCGACGGGAATGCCAGAACCGTTGTCGCGAATCCGCACCACGATCGCCGTTGGCGATACCAAGGTTGAGCTAGTTCCGTTCGGTTCACCTGTGATCACTTCGGTCTGGATAGTAATCGTAGCTGGGGTGGCGGCAATTTCTTCGGCTGTTCGCTTTTGGTTGTAGCTGTCCAAAGCATCGATCGCGTTACTGAGGATGTTCATAAACACCTGATTCAGTTGTCCGGGATAACACTCGACCAGGGGCAAAGTGCCATATTGCTTGACAATCTCGATCGCGGGATGTCCGGGGTTTGCCTTCAGTCGATTTTGCAAAATCAATAGGGTGCTATCAATCCCATCATGAATATTTACCCGCTTCATTTCGGCTTCGTCTAGGCGGGAGAAGTTGCGGAGCGATAAAACAATTTCCCGAATCCGATCGGCACCAATGCTCATGGAGTGCAGCATTTTTTGCAGATCGGCAACGAGAAAATCGAGATCAATATCGTCCCGGTACTCGGCAATTTCGGGATCGGGATTGGGATATTTTTCGTCATATAGCCGAATTAAATTCAGCAGATCCTGGGTGTAGGTGCTGGCATGGGGTAGGTTGCCATAAATAAAGTTAATTGGATTATTGATTTCATGGGCAACTCCGGCAACGAGTTGTCCTAAACTCGACATTTTTTCGGTTTGGATCAGTTGTGCCTGTGCTTGTTGTAAGGCTTGCAGCGCTTGAGATGACTTTGCCATCTCCTGGCGTAGGCGGCGTTCATTCACCGTCACCTGTCCCAATAGGGCATAGAACGAGATGGTCAGCCGTCCCAGTTCATCTTCTCGGCTCATCAAGGCTTCGCTCTTAGCATTGGTTTCTGCTAGCCGATTACACTCATCCATAATCGGTTGCAGGCGTTGGTTCAGGCGTTTGACAAACAATGCCACAACGATGCCGAGGACGATCGAGACACCTAAGATTGACCCCAGAGCCGCGATCGCGGTAAACCGCACGACTGGTCCTAATACTACTGACTCTGGCACCACTGCCATTAATACCCAATTATTGTTGGGAATGCGTTGATATGCCCAAAATTCAGCTTTGCCATTGGTATCGCGCCAATGGGTGATGCCAGTTTTGCTGCCTGTTTGCAGGTCGTCCTGAATTTTTTGCCAGAGTTCGGAGTAGTTATTCAGTTCTGGAAACAAGTTGAGATCCAGCGCCTTTTGGGGATCGGTGGGATAGGCAACTAATTTACCGCCAGCACTGACGAGAATAAAATGTCCGGCTTCCCGCATCACCTGCACATCGAGCTTATTGCTGAGAAAGCCCAGTTCTAGATCTTGGCTCAGTACGCCTAAGAGTTGCTTGTTTGGGGTGTAGATGGGTAGGGAATAGCTGGTACTGGTAAAGATGCGCGGTGGGCTGACGGTATCTTCTTCGTAGCGAACGGGCTCTAGCCAAATTGGTTTACCCGCTTTAATCGGATCTTTGAAGTAACTTTCGTCAAAGTTTTCCGGTTTAGATTCGCCCCCTTCTGCCACTACTTTGCCATCCTGATCCCGCACGGCATAGGGATAGGCATAGCGCCGCGCCGGAATAATTAAGCGCTGGTTAGGGGGTTGTCCAAATCCTAATCCTGTTCCTAAGGGGGAGGTTGCCAGCGATCGCTGGATCAGATCAACGTAGACCTGTTCCCGCCGTTCGCCAGCGTTATAGAGCGTTTTGACGGCATCAGCCACCAATCGGGTAGAGTATTCAAAGGTACTGAAGTCACCCTGTAAGTTCTCGGCTTTCACTTGCAGGCTAGAGCGTAATTCTGCTTCAGACTGTCTGGCTAGCTCCCAATAGGTTAAATAGGAAGTGCCGATTAAGCCCACCAGGGAACCGCCAACGACTGAGAAGAACAATCGCGGTCCAATGGAGCGAAGGAGCGAAAGTCTTGGCTTGCGGCTCGATGGCCCAGAGTCCGAAGCGGTAGACTGCATGTGTATTCTCCAGGAACGAATGGTCGGGAAGCCCTCTCAGTAAAATACCCGTTTCTGCCCAAAGTAATTCAACTAGCTGCCTTTAACTTACCAGAGCGATCGTAATAGCACGATAAAATGGAATCCATGGTTTCGCTACCCTGGGCGATCGCTCCCACTTTATCCACATAGTCGGGATGAATAAAGGTCTGAAGCGGCTGTTCCACCTGATTAAAATACCGCATCGCTTCTGCGGCTTTGCGATCCCATTCTGGGTAGTAGTTCAGGATATCATCGGGCATAACTTTGGTACGAGTAGTGCCCGGTTCTGGAAAGCAGTAAAACGGTTTATCGAGATTGAAGTAGCCATAATCATCGGTGATTTGATCACCGGGGTAAATATCCCTGGCGGCTAGCTCAAACTTATACGGAGTGGCAATTAAGCTGGGATCAAAACTATGGTTAACGTACCGAGCAATATCCCAACATAAGATGTAGATCCCCTGTTCGTCGCGGAAGCAATATTTAATCAAATGCTCACGCAATAGGGGATCAAGTGACATCACATAGGCTTCGTCAAACTTCTGATCTAAGTCATCCAGAATCCAGGTGATGGTACCTTGAGGAATGAATTTTGTGGCAAACACACCATATCCGATCGCATCATTGATAAATCGGAGTTCAGTGTGTGGGTGCATCATGTTTAGTAGCCTTCCTCTTCGTACTCTGGAGCTTTAGTTTTTTCGGGAATATTCACCCGCCGAGCTTGATAAGTCCTCGGTTCCTGGTCTGCCCAGGCATCTTCCTCTAGCTCATCGTACTCGTCATCGTAGCGATCGTCGTAATCGTCCGTATAGTCATCGGGGCCATACGGTTGATTGCCTGAACCGTAACGGTAGTCATCCCGACCGCTAGTTTCGTCCCAGTTATCTCGATCGCCTTTATCGGTGTCATCGTAATACAGGGGGGCTGCCTGTCGTTGCTGGAGTTGCCGGGGTTCGGGTTCGCCCCAGTTATCCTCATCCCAGGTTTCCTGAACTACGCGTTCGGTTTTGCGGACGGGGGTCGCGACCGGGGTACGCAATCCAGTCGGGAGTTGATTCTCTGGACGTGCCGGAATCACGTAATCATCTTCCTCATCCCGTTCCCAGGGGGCTCTGCCGATGCCCAATCGCTCCAGAACTCCGACACTGAGTTGGACTAAACGTTCTTCCGAGCCTTCAAACACAATCAAGCGATCGGGCCCACTACTGACCACCTGATCGATCGACAGTTCATACGTGCTAACGACCTGATCGGGGATCAAAGGTACGCCTAAAGACGCAACAATCAGCGAAGTCAGCTTGCCGGTATCGACATCAAACTTAAAGCCTCTCACCTTACCGAGGAGATCTCCGGTTTCAGTAATCACCTCACAGTTGATCAGACTCGTATATGTCTCAACATCAATATCCTCAATCACATCCTCATCATCGACGAGAATTACATCCCCAATTTGACGAATACTACTCAGTAGCATAGGTTGGGGAGTGCCATAAAGCAGATTGGGGCGGAGGCTCAGGGCAACAACTTCCTGTTGATCAATATCGACCCATAACTGGCTGACGACACCCAGTTTTTTGCCCGTGTTGCGGGTGACGACTAAAGTGCCTAAAAAGTCAGAGCGTTGGCGGATTTCTTCAGATGCCATTATGTCCCGAATCCTGCTTTATGAATTCTGAATCACTATATCAAATGTCGGCTGTTTGCTGTCGTCGGTTTATCGTTAGCCAGTGGCGATCGCCGATCACCCTGTCTGTTTTGCAACCGATACCTGATGGAACTAATAATCAATGATAGGGATACTTCTACTTCCAGCCTATACACGAATTAAAGTCAGGGGCAATGGGCGAAATACGGATGACCGAACTCTGCCACAACTATTTTTAAAGTGAGGCGCTTTGGGGGGTTAAGTCAATCCCCAAGACCTGCGTATACGCTCCCCGAGCCTGAGTCACCCCGATCGTCCGTTCAGCCGATTCGATCATGGGTCGGCGCAGACTGACCACAAGAAATTGAGCTTGCCGAGATTGCTGTTTGATCATTCTAGCTAATCGCTCCACATTTGCCCCATCCAAAAACATATCCACTTCGTCAAAGGCATAGAACGGCGAGGGGCGGTAGCGCTGCAAGGCAAAGATAAAGCTGAGAGCAGTGAGGGACTTTTCGCCTCCCGACATAGATGCCAAACGTTGCACCGGCTTGCCTTTAGGATGGGCAATCAGATTCAACCCCCCATTAAAGGGATTCTGGGGATCATCCAGTTGCAACCGTCCATCCCCTTCCGACAGGGTAGCGAAAATTGCCTGGAAGTTTTCATCCACGGCATCAAAGGCTTCCTTAAAGGCGCGTTGCCGTAGCGTCGTGAAGTTTTCGATCCGCAGCAATAGCTCTGTCCGTTCTTCCTCCAGAGTCTTTAGCTTGTCACTCAGTTCTTGTAAGCGGGTTTGGGTGCGATCATATTCCTCCAGCGCCAACATATTCACAGGTTCCATTGCCTGTAAACGCTTTTGTAACGATCGTAGCTCGTGTTGCAGGGCGGCTAAATCTTTTGCCTCGGCTTCCGGCGGAATCGTGGGCAGGGGATCCGGCAGTTCGGAGCGTTGGGCTGCTAGTTGTTCCTGCAATTCCACCAGAGTTTGTCGGCGTTCTGCCTGGGTTTCCTGCAACTTTTGCTGTTGCCATTGTTGCTGTTGCTGCTGGGTTTGTTGTTCTCGCAATTGCCGCTCGGTGCGATCGCGTTGTTGTTTTTCCGTCCCTAGCCGTTGTTCAAGTTCTGCGAGTTGAGCCTGAGTGGCTTGAATTTGGTGCTGAAGCGTTGCCTGTTGTTCAGTCAGGGCAGATTGTTGATGTAAGACTGCCGTTTGCTGAGTGCGGTATTCTTGCAAGCGATCGTGAGCCTGCTGGATGCGCTCCTGAATCCGTTGCTGCTGATTGGTTAAATCTTGCAGGCGTTGTTCGGCGGTTCGTAAGGCTAACTCGCGCTGATTTAACTCGGCTTCCTGAGTCCGAAGTTGGGCTTGAATTTGTTGCCATTCACTATGGGTTTGGGATTGCTCCAAATCCTCCAGAGTTTGCCGCAGGTGTTGCAGTTGTGTCGTTTGCGTGGGGATCGTGGCTTCCAACGTCCGGAGGCGATCGTGGGCAGTGCTGAGTTCTTGAGTATGCTGTTGAAGTTGGGTTTGAACTTGAGTCAATTCGGTTTGTAACCGTTGAATATCCTTGTGAAGCTGATCGGCTTGCAGTTGGGCTTCGCGGTGGTGTTGCCGTACTTCCAGCAGTTCTTGGGTGCGCTGTTTGACCAGTTGACTGGCGCGGGCAATGCTGTTTTCACACCGGGTGAGGATGCGATCGATTTCTTGCAGGCGATCGCGCAGGCTCGTGATTTCAGCCGATTCGCTGGCATCAGCAGTACCAAAGTGCAGGGATTGACGTTGGCTGAAACTACCTCCCGTCATCGCACCGCTACTTTCCAGTAACTCACCGTCTAGGGTGACAATCCGGTACTGTCCCAGATGGCGACGGGCAGCATTCAAGTTTTCAAAGACTACCGTGTTGCCGAACACATAGGCGAACACGTCCTGATAGCGAGGTTCATATTCAATTAAATGGATGGCATAATCGACACAACCATTCAGCGACTGAATCCGCGAATCGTTAGGAATGCGACCTGCCTGAATCTTGTTTAAAGGCAGAAAAGTGGCTCGTCCGGCGCGTCGTTGTTTAAGGATTTCGATCGCGGCGGCAGCGATCGCGTCATCTTCCACCACTAAATTCCCTAACCGCGCTCCTGCGGCTGTTTCCAGGGCAAGCTGATAGCGCGGATCGACTCGTCCCAGTTGGGCGACTAAGCCACATACGCCGGATAACCCCATTTGCAAAATGATTTGGGTGGCATGGGTGCCCTGAGCTTCCTGCATTGCCTGGTTTTGGGCTTCCAATTTATCCAGTCGTCGTTGTTTCTCGCGCTGTTCCGCTAACAACCGGGTTTGGGTGTCCTGTTGCATACTGAATTCTTGCTCTGCCGCTGCGACTGCTGCCGCGAGAGATTGCACCTGTTGGGTACTCGCTGCCAGGGTGGCTGTAACGGCTTGATATTGAGTTTGTTTATCGGCTAGCTGCTGTTCGAGCGTGTGTTGGGCTTGCGTTTGCTCCTGAATTTGTCGATCGAGTTGCTCTGTGCGTTCCCGTAATCGAGCTTGCTCTGTCCGTTGTGGTTCTAGAGTCGCTTGCAAACTATCGATGTGATGGCGGAGGGTGGTTTGTTCCTGTACCCAGGCTTCGGCACTGGCGGCGGAGGTATTGGCGGCATCTCGGTTTTGCTCCAGTTCCTGTTGTGCCCGATCACGGGCTTGACGCAGGCTGGCGATTTCCTGAGTTTCGATCGCTTGATGCGCTTGGGCCACGGTGGTCAGGGCTTGCTGCTGTTCCTGAATTTCTTGCTGGGTACGGGTCAGATTGGCAGTGAGTTCCCGGCTGCGCGTTTGTAAATCCTGTTCCTGGCGTTGGAGTTGTCGCAGTTCGGCTTCACGGGTGGCAAGCGTGGCTTGGAACGCTAATAACTCCTCTTCGCCCAAGGCTTTCACATGGGCATTTAGTTGGTCTAGTTCACTGGAAGTTTGCTGAATTTGCGTGGCGATCAGGGTTAATTGCTCGGTTAACTGGGCGATCGCCTGCTCATCTGCCACAATCTGGGCTTGGAGTTGCTCGGCACCTTGGGCAGACTGCCGATAGCGGATCACCTGTTCCCACTGTTCTTTAGTCTGAAGTTCCGCCCGCAATTTTTGATATTTTTCTGCCTTCAGCCGATCCTGTGCCAGTCGATCGCGCTGATCGATCAGTTCTTTTTCGACAATGTGATAGCGATCTTCCCGATCTTTGACTGCATCCAGCTTTTCCTTAGCTTGATCAATCTTGCGATCGAAGGCAGCAACTCCAGCCAATTCGTCAATAATCTCCCGTCGCTCTCGGGGGTTCATGGAAATAATCCGGGTGACATCCCCTTGCAACACGACGTTATAGCCTTCGGGATAAATCCGCAGCCGATTCAATGCCTCATGTAACTCAGTCAGGGTACAGGCTTCGCCATTAATGTAGTAGTTCGAGGTATAGGTGCCCTGCTGTGTCACCCGCAGTTTCCGCGTCACACTCCATTCCTTAGTGGGATGTAAGGTTAGCGTCGCCGCCGATTTTTTGCCTGCTCCTCCCTTTGCTGCCTCATCTGCCCCATTTCCCTCATCTTTCTCATCTGCCCCATCTGCCCCATTTGCCTGACCTTGACTCCCCTGCTCCTCTGCGGCGGCTGCCTCCCATGCCTGAATCTCCGCTGCTTCCAGTTCAAACGTCACGGTGACGCTGGCTTCTACCGTCGATCGATTGCGGGTACTTTGGGTGTGATTCACTAGATCGGGTAAGCGTTCTGCCCGCATCCCTTTGGAACCTGCTAATCCTAGACAAAACAGGAGCGCGTCAATTAAATTTGACTTGCCGGAGCCATTGGGCCCGGAAACGACGGTAAACCCCGTCAATAAAGGGATCGGTGTGGTGCCACCGAAGGATTTGAAGTTAGTCAGTTCCAGACGCTTAATATACACAGGCGTTTAATGGGGGTCTGGGCAGGGCAAAGAACGTGATTCAGTGTAGCCTTTTAAAGCCGTGATGGACGGAAAGTTCGCTATCTTTTCTCTATATAGATAGCACAATTAGAACAAATGTTCTATAAAAACAAAAAGTTTCTTGAGGAACGGCGATCGCCCATAAACATGATGTATGTGATTGGTCTGATTAGCGGGACATCCGTAGACGGTATTGATGCTGCCTTAGTCAAAATTGAGGGGCGGCAAGAGGACTTGCAGGTTCACTTAGTGGCAGGGGCTACCTATCCCTACCCTGCCAGTTTACGAGAGCGGATTCTAGCGGTTTGTGAGGGATCTGCATTGTCGATGGCAGAGTTAGCGACCCTGGACGATGACATTGCCCAACAATTTGCCCAGGCGGCGATCGCTCTCCAAATCGGGCATCCCCCGGCGGATTTAATTGGGTCGCATGGTCAAACGGTGTTTCATCGTCCACCGGATAAAACGGGAGCTACCGGAACCTGGGGCGATCGGGCGGCATTAGGTTACAGTCTGCAATTGGGACGGGGAGATGCGATCGCTTACCTGACTGGAGTCCCTACGGTCAGCAACTTTCGTCAAGCGGACATTGCGGCGGGAGGGGAGGGTGCGCCGTTAGTCCCGGCTGTGGATCTGGCTGTATTGACTCACCCGACGTTGAACCGTTGTGTGCAGAACTTGGGCGGAATTGGGAATGTGGCGTATTTGCCAGCCAGAGGTCGGGGAGATGGGGAGATGGAGAGATGGGGAGATGGGAAAAATGGGCGATCGTCCTTTGTATTGGGTTGGGATACGGGGCCAGGGAATGTGCTAGTTGATCTGGCGGTGCAGCAGTTGTCGGGGGGAGCGCAGACCTACGATCGGGATGGAGCCTGGGCGGCAACGGGAACACCCTGTCAGGAGCTAGTAGCACAGTGGTTGCAGCAGCCGTTTTTCCATCAACCCCCTCCAAAATCTACGGGACGGGAGTTGTTTGGGGTCGCCTATTTACAACAATGTTGGGCAGAGGCGGCAGATCGATCGTTGAGTGCAGCGGATTTTCTGGCGACGTTGACGGAGTTCACGGTTGCCTCGATCGCCCATAGCTACCGCACCTTCTTGCCACAGTTGCCCGATCAGGTGTTGCTGTGTGGGGGTGGCAGCAAAAATCACTATCTGAAACACCGACTCCAGGCTACATTAGGGGAGGTGTCAGTTTTAACGACCGACGATGCTGGTGTCAATGCAGATTTCAAAGAGGCGATCGCCTTTGCTGTGTTAGCATACTGGCGGCAACAGGGCATTCCTGGTAATTTGCCGGAGGTGACGGGTGCCACCACACCTGTGCTTTTAGGGGAAATTCACGGGACTCCCTTCTCCTAAGCGTGATAGCATGAAGTACCGCTCAGACCCAGACGGCAATGAGCTAATGAGATAAGGGTTAATGCTGTGGCTCATACCTTTCTAATGCAGCCAGGACGTTGGACGCTACAAGGTAATTGGTTGGAGCGTAATGGCATGCCAATTGCCGTGAAGGGAAAGACTTTGGTGGCATGGAGCCGGGATGATTGGTTCACAATGGTAACTAAGTTAGTCTTTCCGGGAGCCGATCGGGAGGAGATTTCCTTTCAATATCGGGGGCGATTGGATGCAGGGGAACGTCACTATACGTTTGTGCTGCAACATAGTCTATTAGGGCGTGTGGAGGGTGAGGGTTGGTTAGCGCAGGAAACGATCGTACAGCGCTATTGGGTGTTGGGCGATCGGCAACGGCGAAGTGGGTTTGAAACCCTTTATCGGTTGGAGGATAACAAATACTATCTTTCGAGCGGCATCATGGCGGGACACTACCTGACCAGTACGATGGAAGCCACGGTAGAACGCCAACCGGAACTTTGAACAGTGGGTGCAGTTGTCCAGAAGTGGTTGTTTTAGTCAAGATGGTTCACCTAGGTCAATCCTGGGAAAGCCATAAAATCGCTAAAATAGCTTCAAGCTAATGTATTTGTGCAGATCTGATCGAGTGCTGGGGATCTCACTACTTCAGGTTCGCTGACTGTGAACTTTACAAAACCATCTGTTGTGGGTCAGGATTCTCACTGCTGCTGCTTGTATGACAATAGATAATCCTCTTAACTCTGCCCTCTCCTTGATGTCCTGGCCCACAGATAAACCTGTTGCTCAAATTTGCTTTGGCGAAATTTTGACGGTAGGTGAAACGACGGTTCCAACACACCTCTTGTCACTCCAGCCTCCCCTATGACTTCTCGTATGATGACTGACCCCAACATTGGACGTTTGCTCTCGAATCGGTACCAACTGGTTGAGTTGGTGGGACGAGGAGCAATGGGGAAGGTCTATCGGGCAGAGGATGTCCTGTTGGGTGGGGTGATTGCCGTCAAGTTTCTGGCGCATACCTTGCTGAATCCCAAAATGCGCGATCGCTTCAAAGCAGAAGCGCGTACCTGTGCGCAATTGGGGCAAAAAAGTATTCATATTGTCCGAGTTACCGACTATGGGGTGAACGAAGACGATATCCCGTTTTATGTCATGGAGTTTTTGCAGGGGGAGAGCCTCAGTGAAATGATTGCGGCGCAAACTCTGCCGTTGCCGCGATTTTTGAGTATTGCCCGTCAAGTGTGTTTAGGTCTGCAATGTGCTCACCAGGGTATTTTGATCGATGGGGCGCTATGTCCGATCATTCACCGGGATATTAAACCGAGCAATATTCTGATTAGCCAGGATACGAGTTTGGGGGAACTGGCAAAAATCCTGGATTTTGGCATTGCCAAACTGATTCAGGAGGATGGTGGGCAGACCAATTCCTTTATGGGAACGCTGGCATACTCTTCGCCAGAGCAGATGGAAGGACGGGATCTCGATGCCCGATCGGACATCTACAGTCTTGGGGTGATGATGTTTGAAATGCTGACGGGGAAGATGCCCCTTCAGGCAGAAACTCACTCGTTTGGCGGTTGGTATAAAGCCCATCACTTCCAGCCTCCCCGAACGTTTGAGGCGGTGAATCCGGGGTTGAAACTACCGAAGGCTCTGGAAAACTTGGTAATGAGTTGTTTGGCGAAGTCACCCGCCGATCGACCGCAGTCGGTAGCGGAGGTATTGCGAGCTTTAGAGCCGCTAGAACAGCGCTATAGTGCCAGTTGGCAGATTAGCAGCCGCATCAGTGAGGTGTTGTCTAAGAAACCGCCAGCTACCCCTGGAAAAGCCGAAACCTCGTTGCCGGTCACGGATGGAATTGGGCAACTGGCAACCTGGCCGAAGGATAAAATGGTGGCACAAATTGTGTTTCCGCAGATCTTTAAAGCCAATCAGCAGTCGGTACCAACGGTGTGGGTGATGTTACCGGGGCAAACGATCCGCAGTTTTCAGGTGAACAAGCTTTACAACAAAATCTACCGTACTTTCCTCTATGCTCCTTCGCCCCATCCCGTCGCCCTGTGGATTACGGCACTTTACAATCGGCTGCATGGAGAAGAACAAAATCCTCGGTGGTTAAAACTCTTTTTGGATCTAAAGACTCCGTTTGGGCAGGAGATGACTCGACTACTGGGTGAAAAGGGCGAATACCAGATCTTGTTTTTTGCCCTGGAAAATCCCCAGCCCTGTGCCCACGTTATGACAGTCACGATTCCTGCGCCTCAATGTTCGCTCCTCAAGAATTGGGCAATTACCAGTCGCACAACTCCCTCGGTGGGCTCTGTCACGGCTAGTAAGAATCTGTTGCTAGCTGAGTTTGAGAAGCTCAAGCCCAGAATTATTGATGAATTAAGGAATGACTCCACAGGTTCCTTTTTCTAACTGTCAGAGTTGAATGGCACTGACTTAAGGACACGCTTCACTCTGATCGCCCCCTTTTCTGATAGGCCCGTAGGATTTTAAGCCCCCAATTTTGGGGGACTTTGAGGTTCGGCTCCCCCAGAATTGGGGGTTGGGGGCGGTTCGGATTGTTATTTCAGTGACATTCCTGTCAGAGTTTGGCGGTGGACACAGAGCCTTGGACGATCGCAGCTTGTAACGCGACCACTACTTGTTGCATCACGCCTTGCCAATCGCCGGGGTGGGACTGACGGAATAATCGCATCGTGGGATACCAGGGGCTATCCTCACGATCGAGCAGCCAGCGCCAATCGGGAAGATGTGCCAGTAAGAGCCAGGTGGGTTTTGCCAATGCCCCTGCCAGGTGAGCCACGGCTGTATCGACGGTGATCACCAGATCCAGTTGGGCGATCGCGGCGGCGGTATCTGCCATGTCCTGTAAGTGGGGACTCAAATCCTGAATCTGGGATTGCCAACCCAATTCCGCCAGATCCAGTTGGGGAATGCCTTTTTGAAGGCTATAGAAGGTAACATCTGGGAGTGCCAGTAAGGGCTGAAATGCCTGGAGCGGACAGGAGCGATTATGGTTGTTTTTATACAGGTTGCCTCCAGACCAGACAATGCCAACCTTGAGGCGAGTTGCCTGCGGGACGGGTAGGGGAAAGTTAGCCGATTGAGGGGCTTTCAGGTAGGGGAAGTGACTGGGAATGGTCTCTAGAGTGGTGCCTAAAATGCGGGGCAGGCTCATTAAGGGCGCATAGGTGTGAAAATCCGGTAAAGGTAAGCCTAAGGGCACAATTTGCTCGATTCCTGGAACGGTAGACAGCAACCGCGTTAATGGTGGGTGGCAGGTAAGAACTAACCGTCCTCCCCGTTCCTGGGCGATCGCGGCATACCGAATTAATTGAATCGTATCGCCTAAGCCCTGTTCGGCATGGAGTAATAAAGTGCGTCCTTGTAGAGGCGAACCATCCCAAACGGGTTGCTTAAAGGGGCAGGGCGGAAATTCTGCTGTCTGAAACCGCCATTCATATTCTACAAACCCCTGGTGGTAGTTACCTTGCATTAACAGCAGCAGGGCATAGTTATGGTGGGCGATCGCATGATTGGGCTCCAGGGTCAGAGCGTGTTTGAAGCAGTCGATCGCCTCCGACAATTTACCCAGTTCCATCCAGACTTTGCCTAAACTGACTAAGCCATCAATATAGTTAGGTTGACTGGCAAGAGCTTGTTGATGGAAGTGTACTGCTGCCTTGAGCTTATGCTGTTTTTGTAAGGCGACTCCCAACCCATTTAACAGATGGGGATTATGGGGATCGATCGTCAGTCCTTGTTGGTAAAACAGGATGGCTTGATCCTCTTTGCCCTGATCCTGAAGGATCGCTCCCAGATTGGCATAGGCTTGTAAGGCTTTCGGCTGGAAGTTAATGATCTGGTTATAGCCGTTAATGGCTTCCTCAATCATGGCGCGACCCTGCTTCCACAACGCCAGATATAGGTTTTCGCGAGCCTGCACATAGTCTGGACGTAACACCAGAGCTTGCCGGTACAGCGCGATGCCATCCTCCAAATTCCCCCGTTGACAAGCAATTACTCCTAACAAACAGAGGGCTTCGGGATGTTGTGGTTGCTGTTGCAACACTTGACGGTAGAGTTGCTCTGCCTGGGGCAATTGTCCGGCCTGGTGATGGGCGATCGCAGTCTGTATGAGGGCTTGCAGATGATTGGGTGCAGACGAACCTTCCAAGTGACCGACCTCTGAAGAACGTACATGTCCAGTCTACCCGTTGCTTTTGGGAACGGATGCCTACTCAAGCCCTAGTTGATTCGTGATCAAATAATCCAACACGGGGAAGGGTGTAATGTCTTGAGTGACAATGCGATCGCGATCGGCAGTATTGGCTTCAGCTAGAGCCGCTTCTGCTGCCTGAATCAGTTGACTGGGCGCTTGCCCCACTTTCGGTAAGGCGTTGGCGATACCTAAACTCAGGGTGATATTAGGTAACTCCGGGTGAGCGGATTGAGCTTGCTGGAGGTGGTGCTGAATTTGTTGAGCCACCTTGACGGCTCCGGCTAAGGGGGTGTTTGGCAGTAATACGGCAAAGATATTTGGGGCGTAGCGGGCAACCAGATCGGTAGGGCGTTTGACGGTTGCCTTCAGAGTATCGGCAATCAAGTAGAGGCTGTGCTCGTCCAGAGGTGGTTGACTGGCAGCCTGGTTGTTGCCATTGGGTTGATACAGGATCAGGGATAGTGGTCGTTGCGATCGCGTCAATCGTCGCCATTCTTGCAGTAAACAGTCATCAAATTGGGGGCGATGGGCGACTTGCGTTAATCGATCGAGGGAGGTTAATTGCTGTAATTCTTCCGCCAGTTCCAGGAGGGTAGTTTCAGCCGAAAGGCGAGATTGGGCTTCTTGTTGCAGCCGTTGCTGGGTCGAGCGGAGGCTAAGTTCCGTTTGTTGGCGATCGTGTTCTAAGCGGTGCAATTGTTCGGTTTGTTGCGTCACTTGTTGCCGTAGGCGCACCAATTCCAGATGGGTGGCAATCCGTTGTGCTAATTCATCCGGGTGGGGCGGTAAACTCAGATAGTCGGCGGCTCCGGCTTGAAACAGGGTGCTGATCTCGGTAGCGGCGATCGCGCCAGTAAAAATCACCGGAATGGCTTGGGTTCTAGGCTCTTGCTTCAGTTCTTGACAGAGTGCATAGCTGGGGTAGGACGAGAGTTCTAAACTCAGCAAGATGAGATCCGGTAAGGCAACCTGAACGGCAGTCATCGCAATCTGCCCATCTGTGACTCGCCGAACGGTATACCCCAGATTGGTTAAGAGGTTTAATACAGTTTGACCGAGTTCAGGATGGTCATCAATCAGCAGGATGCTACCCAGAACCGCAGTTGGAGGATGACCAGTCATGCTAAGTCAACTACGTTAAAAATTAATAATTGTGTATCTGCGTAGCTATACCTGAGGTAGTGTATCCAGCAGATGAACTAACCCTAGCAGATTCTCGGAAGCCTACAACAGTTCGCTGCGATCAATTCTGCCTCATCGATCAAACAGTCTGAAGGATGCAGTATTTTCCCGATAACTGAATAATCGGTTGAATAGTGATGAATGGAGTGGTAACAAAGGAGTGATAGGGTGCTCTCTAGTAATGAGGGGATCAGTAACCATGGGTAGGGTTCCGGAGGTATTCTGGCTGCGCTTGTATTTGCTCTAGAGCGATCGTGTGTTTCCTGTTTGTAACAAAGTGAACTATTGCACAGTGTAATAGTTGAATCTAAGGTGCTATTTTGCTACCACATCATTCATGACAGATTCAGTCCTCCAGAAGGCGATCGCGCTCATTCTGCTGATTTTTGCCGGATATCTGCTCAAGCCCAAATTTAAAGATCCAGCTTCCGTCGGGGCAATTAGAAATTTCATTCTGAATGCTGCCTTACCGGCAACTATTTTTCTATCTACGATTGAAATTGATACCAAACTAGATTTAGTCGTATTGCCTTCGTTTGCGTTGGCAATCAATCTTGCCTTAATGGTGATGGGCTGTTTGGTGGCATGGCTGCTGATGCGGAATGCCGAGAAGGCTAAGACCCGCGCCATGATTTTGCTGTTTCCGTCCCTGGCTCCGGGCTTAACCGTTTATCCATTTATTGAACAATTTTTGGGACGGCAGGGATTAGCCTGGGCAGCTTTGGCAGATATGGGGAATAAGCTGTTTGTCTTAATTGGTCTGTATGCCCTAGCGATTTATTGGTATCAGCAAAGTGCGGCGGAAAATCCCCAAGCTTCCGTTAAATTTCAGTGGAAAAGTATTGGAACTTTTCTGTTTACTGAACCAGTCAATATTGCGATCGTGTTGGGTTTTTTAATTGCCTTCTGGAATGCCAGTGGCTTGTTACCCTTGGCTCTCAGTGACGCGATTCGGAAACTGGCTGCCTGTGCCACCCCATTGATTCTCTTTTATGTAGGGATTTCATTTAATCCGAAAGCGTTTCAATTCGGTACCTTGGCCATGGTGTTACTGGCAAGAACAGGGGTCGGATTTTTGATTAGTGCTGCTGCGATCGCCCTGCTGAAACCGACTTCGGTGGAAGCGCTCACCCTATTTGTTGCCCTCCCGCAAGCCTCCTGTAGCCTGTGGCCCTTGCTGCATGCCACCAAGATTAATACGCAGCGCTCGTTGGCAGTAACTCAGCCGGTTTCAGATGCTCGCCCGATTTTTTTTGATACAGAATTTGCAACTTCGTTACTGGCAATGTCCTTTCCGTTTTCGATTCTGGTGTTGCTGATTGTCTTTTCCAGTGGTCAATTTTTTCAGTCCCCGGTGCATCTAGGGTTGTCGGGGGGCATTTGCTTAGGTGGATTTGCGCTGCTACTAGGGTTGCACTATTTACCGATACAATTCCGCAGTCCGATCGATCTCCATATTCAGGTTAAGACTCCCTTTGTACGGAAGCCGAAAAAATTAAAATTGCTAGATGCTAGTTCAACGTTATCTACCCATAATCAGTTGCTATTGGTGCAAGTAGAGTCAGCCGGTTGGATTACTCCAGAACAGGAGACAATTCTCAAACAGATCAATCAATTAGTGCAGCAGAAATTTAGTACCGAAATTCATGATCAGGCGATTTCACTGCAATTCAAGTATCTAATTAAAGAACAGATTTTGATGGTGATTGGTCAACATGAAAATCATCCCATTCCCGACCTGGCTAAGAAGCTAAAGGCAGTCAGTGAAGCGATTAAGGGGGCAGACCTGCGATCGCTGGAGCAAGTTCGCTTTTATTTCCGCATCTTTGCCGAGAAAAAGCCCTATAGCTCCTATTCTTTGATGTTGAAATCGACGAAACCTGCTCCCTATATTGCCCAGTAATGACAGCAATGGCATTAGAGGCAGGCATGGTAATGAGTACCCGACTCGATAGGATTTCTGCTCCTGTGGGAATGCTGAATGAAGGAAATGGTTGAAGGGTTTGGGCTATCGAACTATTTACCAAGGACGTTAATCAATGGCTTTTGCACCGCATTCGCATCGCTTACAACAGGTGACTAAAGGGGCTCAGGCAGTTTGGCAACAACCCCGCAGTAAGCTGATGTCATTGCTGTTGATTGGCGGCTCGATCTTGACTGTGGGGGCAGTGGCGTTTACGAGCTATTGGATTGTTCGCAGCTTAATTCTTGATACCTTAAAGCACAATGCTTCGCTGAAGGTGCAAACGGCAGGCAGTGAAATTGATAGCTGGTTAGTGGGGCGGCTGGGTGAGGTGCAAACCCTGGCCAATAGCTATGATGTGCGATCGATGAATTGGAATGTTGCCGCACCCTATTTGCAATTGGAACAGGATCGCTTATCGGATTTCTGGATGTTGATTCTGGTCAATCCCGATGGCAGCTATTACACAACGCGAACTAATTTTGCCAAGGGACTCAATCTCAGCGATCGGCAGTATTTCAAGATCGCTATGCAGGGTCAGGCGAATGTTTCAGACATGATTATTTCCCGCACGACTGGGAAGCGCCAAATCAACATTGTCTCGCCCATCTGGTCATTTCCACCGGCTAACTATCCGCAGTTACCGGACGATCGCGTCGAGAAACGGCAGGAAAGTTTAGCGTTTTATAATTTGCCTGATGATCCACGCCAACCGCCAACGGTGAAAGGGGTTCTTGCCGGAAATATCCCTGTTTCCCATGTAACTCGGATTGTGGAGCGGACTCAACTCGGCAAGGGAAGTTATGCCTTTGCCCTGGATGCGAAGGGGGTGCCGATTGCCCATCCCAATCCCAAATTTTTAACAGGGCTAAACAGCTTTCTTAATTCTCCCAATCCGGATCTGGCGGTGATTGCTCGATCGATGGTGCAGCAACAAGAAGGCGTGTATTTAATGCAGTTAGATGGGGAATGGGTCTATGTTGCCTATGCCCCGTTAGAACAGGCAAAGTGGTCGCTGGCGTTAGTGATTCCACGGGCTAACCTGGAACAGCAATTAGGGGCGTTAAACCTATTAGCGTCGGTGGTTGGCATGTTACTGATGCTGGCAACCTTAATTGCGTTGTGGCAAGTGCGGTTGTTTGAACAGGTGCGAGATCGGGCGGCGCAAGAAGCGTTATTAAATCGGTTGACTGGGCGGATTCGGGCATCCCTGGATTTGCGAACGACCTTACAGACGACGGTGGATGAACTGGCAAATTTGCTGCAACTCGATCGGGTGACATTTGCCTGGTTTGAACCAACGACCCAACAGATGATTACGGAATGTGAGCATCGCCGCGCCGATTTACCTGCCCGCGAAACCCTCTACGACATGGCAACCTTTGGTGACATCGTGCAGCAGTTTTGTCGGCGGGAGCGGGTACAGATTAATCACATTCCGACGGCAGCCAACCTAACTGCGGCAGCAAAACAGCTTTATCAAGGTTTAGGAATTAATAGCTATTTAGCGTTACCGATTGAATTGCAAGCCAGCGATCGTCTGGGGTATCTCATTTGTTGTCGTAGTACCCCGTGGATCTGGAATGAGCGTGAGGTGGAACTCCTCCATGCAGTGGCGGATCAATTGGCGATCGCGATTAATCAGTCGCGGCTATATGCCCAAACTCAGGAACAGGTGGAAATCGTTAGCCATCAGGCGAACCAACTGGCGGAAACGGGTAAACAACTGCAAGATGCTCTGGCATACCTGTCTGCAATTATTGATAATTTAGTCGATGGCTTGTTAGTGACCAATTCAGCGGGCAAGATTACTCGCTTCAATCCGGCGCTCTCGGAATTATTTGACCTGGGTGAGATTGATTTAACCGATCGCAACTGTCGGGAGATTTTTGGTGAGGAGCTGACTCGCCTGATTACCCAAGCTCAGCAGGCAACCGAAGCGATTTTTACAGCGGAAATTCCCTTAGCGGAGGGGCGGATTGGGAAAGCGGTCGCGACGGCCATTCTCAAGTCGCCTCACCCTGAGACTCCGGTGGCTGAGGCGGAAGCATTTCTGGGGACGGTGGTGCTAATTCGGGATATTACCTCAGAGAAAGAAGTTGATCGCATGAAAACTGACTTTATTTCTACGGTATCCCACGAGTTGCGAACGCCGCTAACCTCTGTGTTGGGATTTGCCAAAATCATCAAGAAAAAATTAGACGAAGTGGTCTTTCCCACGATTACGTCTGAGGATAAAAAAGTTCGGCGGACTGTGCGGCAGGTAGAGGAGAACATCGACATCATTGTGTCGGAAGGGTTGCGATTAACCAATCTGATTAATGATGTATTGGATATTGCCAAAATGGAAGCTGGCAAAGTGGAGTGGCGGGAAGAGTCCCTACATGTTGAAGCCGTGATCGAACGGGCGATCGCGGCGACCAGTGCTTTATTCCAGGCAAAGAATTTAACGTTGGTAACAGAGATTGAGCCGAACTTACCGACCCTGTTAGGAGACTGCGATCGACTGATCCAGGTGGTGATTAATCTGCTCTCAAATGCCGTGAAATTTACGGATGAGGGAACCGTGACTTGTCGAGCGGTACGGCAACAAACCACGATTCAAGTCAGTGTGATCGATACCGGCGGGGGCATTGCCCCTGAAGATCAGGAAAAGGTGTTTGAGAAGTTTAAGCAGGTTGGTAATACCTTGACGGATAAACCGCAAGGCACTGGTTTGGGATTACCAATTTGTAAACAAATTGTGGAACACCACGGCGGCAGCATTTGGGTCGAGAGTGAGTTAGGTCAGGGCAGTACCTTCTCGTTTACCCTGCCGATTCCATCTACCATTGAGCAAATTCGTCAGATTGATTTAAGTACCCTGGTGCAACAACTTCAGGGACAAAAGGGCACTATAGAACCGATCGAACCGGGTCAGAAATGTATTTTGGTGGTGGATGACGAACCGACCATTCGGGAGCTGTTACGGCAACATTTGGAGGCAGAGGGCTATCAAGTCCAGGAGGCGGCAAATGGTCGGACTGCTTTGACCCAAATTAAGCAAGCGGCTCCTGATCTGGTGATTCTGGATGTGATGATGCCAGATATGAATGGGTTTGATGTCGCCGCCGTCTTAAAAAATGATCCCCAAACGATGGGCATCCCGATCGTGATTCTGTCGATTCTGGGCGACCATGAACGGGCACATCGGCTGGGCGATCGGTGTTTAACGAAACCGATTAACGTCGAATTGTTATTACAGGAAGTCGAAGTCTTATTGTCTCAGGGGGTATCGCATCGGCGAGTGCTGGTGGTTGATGAAAACGAACTGGGGGTAAAAACTCTGGTAGAAGTGTTGCAAGCCAAGGGGTTTATGGTGGTTGAGGCAGCTAATGATACCGAACTGGTGGAAAAAGCCCTGTCTACCCAACCGGATATGGTGATTGCCAATCTCAAGTTCTGGCAGCATTCCACGGCGTTTAAAAGCCTCAAGTTTGAAAAGGGACTAGAGCATATTTTTATTCTTTTACTGGCAGATACCCATGTCCACGATGCAGATCAGTCTGAAACGGCTGCTGGCTAAAAAAGAAATTGCTGCCATACTGCAACAACTGATTACAGGGTTGGCAGGACAAGGACAAAGTGCCCTCCCCTTTGCGATCTCGGATGCTGAGGGGACGGTGCTAATGGGCATTACCGGAGACTATTCCCATCACTATGGGATTACGGTAGAGGGACAATGCTTTGGTTGGGTCATGGGTAGCCAGGAGATGAGTGCGATCGCTTCACTCCTGAGCTATTTAGCGGCTAAGGAACTGGAAAAAAAGCAACTGGCTCAGGAAACGCTCGATCGTTACAAAGAGGTGACGCTGCTCTATAACCTTTCAGAAAAAATGACCGCGAATCTGCAATTACAAGCAGTTGCCCAATTAGTTTTGGCGGAAGCCAGCAAACTGATTGTCGGCAATAGTGGGGCGGTAATTTTCTTTGATCCAGAGACAAGTGAGGCAATGCAACTGGCTCGGTTTGGGACGACATTTTGTTTACAACCGGAACAGGGGATTATTGGCACGATTTTTGCCACTGGTAATGGTGAGATCGTCAATCAGGTTGCCGAAGATCCCCGCCGGATTGCGGCGGAACAAGCCTTTTATTCTCTAGTTTGTGCGCCCCTGAAAAGCCATAATCGGACGATCGGGGTGATCATCATTGCCAGTAGCGATCTGCCGATTAATTACACGGCGGCAGATTTGAAGCGATTAAATGCGGTGGCATCGCAAGCGGCAGCGGCGATCGAAAATGCACTATTACACGAAAATAAACTGCGAGAAGAGCGAATTAAAAGTAATTTAGAACGCTACGTTCCGGCTCGGCTGGTGCAGGCGATTTTGCAATCGAATGGCGAAATTTCGTTGGCCCCGGTACGGAAGGAAATTAGTGTGCTGTTTTCAGATATTCGCAATTTCACCAGTCAGTGTGAAGAGTTAGAGCCAGAAATGGTGGTGGGCTATCTGAATGAATACTTTACCCACATGGTGGATGTGATCTTTCATCACCAGGGCACCGTGAATAAGTTTGTCGGCGATATGATTGTGGCGCTGTTTGGCGCACCCTCGCTGGTAGCAGATAACCAGGCTTGCGCGATCGAATCCGCGATCGCCATGCAACGCCGGATTCAGACGATCCCGATTCCCTGGATTCGCGAGAACTTTCGTACCGGGATTGGCATTAGCTCCGGTAAAGTAATTGTGGGGAACATTGGTTCTCCTCAGCACATGGACTACACGGCGATCGGCGATGAAGTGAATACAGCGTCGCGGCTGCAATCGCTTGCCCAGGGGGGACAAATCCTAGTCACCCGCAGTGTTTATGAGGCGACCTGCGATCGGTTTCAGTTCAAAAATTCTGGTTCGATCAATGTCAAAGGCAAGAAAAACGCGATCGAAGTGTTTGAAGTGATTTACTAATGCTTTCTTCTACCACCCTGGCTCCGTATGTCTAAAAAAATTTTGATTGTCGATGACGAACCCCATATTCGCCTATTACTGGAGCAGACCTTAGAGGAGCTAGAAGACCAGGATGTGGAACTGCTGACGGCAACGAATGGCAAAGAAGCGTTGGAGATGATTCAAAGCGAACTGCCGCAGTTGGTGTTTTTAGATGTGATGATGCCACAGATGAATGGCTTTGATGTCTGCCATACCGTGAAACATGAGTTAGCGATCGCGGATATTTACATCATTATGCTAACCGCGAAGGGGCAGGAATTTGATAAACAAAAGGGGATCGAAGTCGGGGCTGATCTGTATATGACCAAGCCCTTTGACCCCGATGAGGTGATGGAAAAGTCCATGGAAGTTTTAGGATTGTAGCGATCGACCCAGTTAAGCCGAGCAAAATTTCTCCACACACCGCACAAACATCTCGACTCCCATTCCCAGAGCGGTTTCATCAAAATTAAACCGGGGATGGTGGTGCGGATAGGCGAGATCCTTTTCGGCATTGGCAGATCCCAGGAAAAAGTAACAACCAGGAACGGCTTGCAAAAAGAAGGACATGTCTTCGCCGCCCATGGTTTGGCATTCTGGCACGACCCCTAAGGGGGACTCGACCACCGTTTCAGCGACCGATCGCACTAATGCCGCCATGTCGGGATGATTAATCACGGCTGGATACAGTTGCCAATAATCAAAATCATACTGAGCCCCATGACTCTGGCAGATGCCCCCAATTAATTGATCCATCCGTTGCCCAAAATAACTGTCATAGGCGGGATTGAAGTACCGAACGGTTCCCCGCAATTCGGCAGTATCCGCAATCACATTATGGGCGGTTCCTGCATGAAATTCGCCGACTGTCACCACTGCCGCATCGATCGGATTGATGTTACGAGCGACGATCGTTTGCAGGGCATTGATGATTTGGGCACCTACTACGATCGAATCGATCGTTTGCTGGGGAATCGCGCCATGTCCGCCTTTACCCCGAATCGTACAGCGAAACATTTCAGTCGCCGCCATCAACGCGCCATTGCGAACCCCAACGGTTCCTAAGGGCAAGTTATTCCACAAATGCAACCCAATAATGGCATCTACCGTCGGATTGTGCAGTACCCCCGCCGCAATCATTGGTTTCGCGCCTCCGGGGCCTTCCTCGGCAGGTTGAAAGATGATTTTTACAGTACCCGTAAATTGATCCCGGTGTTGCGAAAGGTAGTAGGCAGTCCCCAGGGCGATCGCTGTATGACCGTCATGACCGCAGGCGTGCATAATCCCATCATGCTGCGATCGATATGACACCTGATTTTCTTCCTGAATCGGCAGGGCATCCATATCTGCCCGAATCCCCAGTACCCGACCCGGACGATCGCTAGAAATTGTTGCTACGATACCTGTTTGGGCGATGCACGTTTGATGCTCAATCCCCCAGGCTTGCAGTTTTTGGGCAACAAACTCTGCGGTCAGGTATTCCCGGAACCCTAGCTCGGGTTTGCGATGCAAGGAACGTCGCCATTCCACTAATTGCGGTTGGAGAGCGCGGATTTCGGCACGTAGCCGAGAATGGTCTACGGGCAACGGGAATAAGGAAGTAGAAACCATAGTGTTCACTGCATTTTTTGACACAATCCAGGGCATTCTGACATTGATACCCAACGATCCTAAAACGACCAATCACCCGCCACAGGGCAGTTGTGAATTCTCTGGCGGTATCACCGCTCACAATCTGCTCTCATCCCAGGCATAATTTCAGGACTGCTATAGACCTTTGATCATAACGTTTCTGTCGATCGAGCGTTTCCTTTGGCTGATTTTGGTATTGATAACGTGCCCATGACTGATTTTGCCCCTTTACTCACCGGATGTGAACTGCGTCCGGCTCGTCCGAGCGATCGCCGTCTGATTCGGCATTTACTCAATCAGTTTCGGCAAGAAATCATTCCGCCCCCAACCCGCTGGCAGATGATGCAGCAAGGAATGATCTTGGGGCTATTAGTAGCAGTGACGGGTTATCTAATGACCACGATCGATTGGACAGAACTGGTTAGCTTCTTAATGGCAGCCACGATCGTCGTCGGATTTGTAATTCTGTTGGTGCTTGTCCTGTCCTGGAATGAAGGCTGGAGCAACTTTTGGGTAATTGAACATGACGGTAGCCCGATCGCCTGTGCCAAATTGCGGCAACAGCCCCATTACTCCGTGTTGTATGACGTATATGTGCTGGCGAAGTGGCGCAAACAAGGGGTGGGATCGTTTTTAGTCTCCCAATTGGGGCAACGCGCTACCAAGCCTCTGTACCTGGCCTGTATGCCACCCTTAGTAAAATTCTATAGTCGCTTGGGGTTCGCTCCCGTACCACTGAAATCGTTACCGCCACTCCTGCTCTATGACCTGGGGATTCCGGGACGGTTTGCGATCGTGCCAATGAGATTAATGTAGGTCGTTGTTTTCGGCAAATAAAGGAGCTAATAAGGCTTCCAGCCAACCCACCACCTGTTGCCGCAAGCGATAGGACAGCGCCACTTGGGGATTGCTCATCGGCAGGTGAGCCAAGGCGCGATGGTAATCTGCAACTGCCCAGTTCCAGTCTCCTGCTAAATGATGAGTGCGACCCCGTTCCGCATAGATATGTCCTTGCAGTGCGATCGTCGGCTCGGCAGTATTGGTGTTGTCAAGTAGCTCAATCAGTTGCAGAGATAAATCAAAGCATTCGATCGCCTGCTCGTACAACTCCAAATCGCGGAAGGTAATGCCTTGATTAATCCGCGAGCGAATATCCGTGGGATTCAAATCGATCGCCATTTCGTAGTCTAATAAGGCGGCTTCTAATTGTCCGAGCGCAGCATAGCAATTGGCGCGGTTATTATAAACTTTAGCCAGCCGAGGATTGAGCCGGAGCGCCCGATTATAGTCAGCCAGGGCGCGGACAGGATCACCACTTTGGAAGTGGATCAGTCCCCGATTGTTGTAATCACTGGCATTACCAGAGTCAGCATTAATTAATACATTAAATAAGGCGATCGCTTTTGCATATTGTTTCTGTTGAGCTAAATCGATCGCCGTTTGCCGGAGTAGGGTCAAGCGATCCTGTGAACTCAGGTGAGTCTCTTCCTCGGCGGGCAGGGATGTCATCGCTCCTGACCGAGCAACCCCAAGCCGCCGCGATCGCTTACCAGATGCGCCAGCATGGGCAGATAACGAAATCAGTGCCCGATAAGACCGTTTGGCGTTGTGATCATAACCTGGAGAGGTACGAGGATTCATGCCGATCTCACAATGAGGTTGGTTAACTTTACGAATTCCCAGTTTGGGAAGGGGCAATTTATGTGTCACTTACTCAGGTGCCTAAGTTCGTGAGACCACTAAAGTTGCAGAAACAGCAGATTCCACTGATATGGACTAGCCTACCTGTCAACTACTCTTCAACTACACATCCAATCGGTTGATTTCGGGAAATTTACTCAGGGAATTAGGTATACAGACAGAGAGTGGGGGAGTTGGTTCCCGATCGTGAGGAGTGGGGAGATGAGGAGATGAGGAGATGAGGAGATGAGGAGATGGGGGAGTGGGGAGTTTAATGGGTATTGTTCATTGCCTCTGGGAAGTTGGTAGAATTTCAAAGGCTTGGGTCTATTACGTTGGTTGCTGAAAACATTCCTGGGGAAGATCCGTTTATGACTACTGCCATGTCGATTGCTAATGCCCCTGATCTGTCGGCGGACGACTATCTGGTGTTGGGGTTAGCGACTTGCTTTATTAAGGAGGATGGAGAGGTTCATGCGGTGCAAATCGCGGAACCCATTCCGTCTTCGGCGTTAGAAACGATTATTAAGGGGATTCCTACGTCCTACGAACAGGCGATTGCGACGACGATCGGGGCAGTCTTGGAGGGGGAAACCCCTCGCTTACCGGCTGAATTTCCGGCGACCACTCAGTTTTGTGATGATTTTGCCTTCCGGGCGATCGCGGCAACCCGCACCTATAAATCCCATCCGGTGGCTCAGGCTCATATTCCGGCAGGGACAGCTAAGTCTGATTTTAATTTCTCAACGGAGCGTAAACGTGTATTGAATTCCCAGCGCATTATTCGTACAGAGGATAATGTGAAGCAGCACGAATATACCCACAAGGTTTTGTAATCCTTTAGATTCCTGACTCATGCTCAAACTTTACGGTGGTGCCCGCAGTCGGGCTTCAATCATCCAGTGGTTTCTAGAAGAATTAGGGGTTCCCTATGAGTTTGTGCTGCTGGATATGCAGGCAGGTGAGCATCAGCAAGCCGATTATTTAGCGATTAATCCCGTTGGTAAAGTCCCGGCGATCGTCGATGGTGCTTTTAAGCTCTGGGAGTCGGGGGCAATTTTGTTGTACCTGGAAGAGAAGTATGCCCCAGCGCCACTCTCCCCAGAACAGCGAGCCGAACAGAATCAGTGGATCTTATTTGCCAATGCTACCTTAGGCCCAGGGGTGTTTGTGGAGGCAAACCGGGAGCGGGAAATGCCTCGATTGATGTCGGCATTAAATGGCGTATTAGAGCAACGATCGTTTTTAGTTGGCGATCGCTTTAGTGCGGCAGATGCGGCGGTAGGATCGCTGCTGGCTTACATTCCTTTAATGTTAAAGCTGGATTTGAGTACCTATCCGGCGGTTGTAGACTATACCAAACGCATGACGGAACGCCCCGCTTTCCAAAAAACGATCGGTAGCCGTCAGTAATCGCTGCGGAAGGAAAATTAAATCACTGCAATACTTTTTGAAGTTTGGTAGGGATGGGTTTTGCCGATAACTTATTGTAGGGGCGGATTGGTCTGCTAAACCCGCCCGGACAGTCGGTTACCGATCGCTCATCCTGCTATTACTATGGCTGGGGTGGCAATTGGGGTTTAGCAGGTATCACCGCTGATGGTTGAGTACGACGCAATACCCCAGAGGTAGCGGCTGTGATCGGTTGACTCACAGTATTGGTTGTCGGTGTAGTTGAGGTTGTTGTATTCCCTGGTTGGGGATCCTCAGGAATGACTAATGAGGTCGGTGCTGGAAAGGATACCCAATCCTGGCTGGCGGTTTGAGCTGGAGTGGTTGGTGGCGTTACTGAGGTCTGGGACGATCGTTCACTGACTAAAGGAGCGATCAACGAACTCAGTGGCGGAGTCATGGGTGGTGAGAAGGCTAAGGGGGCTAAAACTCCCACTGGTTTGATCATCTGGGAGGAGTTTTGGGTAGCGTTAAAGGAAACCAGGCGATTCCCTAAAGACATTAAGTTAGCAACTGGATCGGTTGTTTCAACGACACCATTCAGTCCAATGCTCATGGTGACTAAGTTAGGAGTGGCGATCGCTGGACTACCAATGGGTTGCAATGAGGTGACAGTAAGTTGATTGCCAGGGATGGTCGTTTGGTTGGTGGTGGCGACAGGTTGAATTACCGGAGTGTTTTGCAGGGCGATCGATCGATCAATTTGGGGAACCGGATCGATCGCGACCCAACCATCGGGTGTGGACTGAATCACTTCAAAATGCAGGTGGGGTCCCGTGGAATAGCCAGTGCTACCGACTAAACCAATCACTGTTCCCTGTTCTACCCACTGACCCTCTTTCACCAGAATTTGGGACATGTGGGCATAGAGGGTTTCCAACGTGTCATTGTTATGCCGGATCACCACGGTAGACCCATAGCCACTCAGTTCTCCGGCTAAATCGACCCGTCCCCGGGCGGCTGCCAGAATTGGGGTTCCGGTTGGGGCTCCATAATCGACACCTTTATGTAAGCGGGAGTCGCCACTGATGGGATGAATCCGCCACCCAAAGGGGGAGGTAATAGGAGCGGGACTGGCGAGGGGATAAATTAATCCGGTGCTACTCACTCCTCCCGGTGGCGGCAGAATCATTTGTCCTGGCGGTTGGTTGGTGGTTGGCTGGTAGGTTACGGGAGGACTAATGTTACTGGCTCCGGTACTCACATCTCCCTTGACTCCTAGATCGATCGAGTTCCAGTTACTGAATGCAGGGGGAGTGGGCTGAGGCTGATCGCGACGACCCTGGGGTGGTTGAGCAATGGGAGGCGTGGAGCGGGGACGGGGGGGAGTGACGACTGCGGGAGTTCTGGGTTCTAACCGTACCTCAACCTGTTCACTGCTGGGGAAGGGGGAAACCGTGACAGGGGTAGGGGTTACAACTTCAGGGGTTACCTCTACGGGCTCGGGAATTACAGTGGAGGGTTGCTGCCCGACTTGAGTAGCGCGATCGCGGGCAACAATGTCTGCAAGTTGTTGTTCTAAACGCTGTCGTTCTTTGGCGATCGCGGCTTCCTGGTGATTGGTGGTACTAACCTGAACCGTGACAGGCTCCAGGTTGGCTTGAGTGGTGTTAGCCGGTTGGACTGGGGGAGGCGAAAAGCTTTCGGGAGGCGCGATCGTGGCAGCGCTGGGGGCGGCTGGAGCTTGGGGAATGACATTCACCTCGGCTGGGCTTTGCTGGATTGCCTGGGGCATATCGATCGGAGAGACTGGCGGTTCTGCTTGCACGAAAGCGCCTCCATTGGTCGTAGTGTAGGGTGCAGTCAGGAAACGTCTACCCCATACAACAGCGTCATCTGCCTTTCCGGAGAGTTCATTAGAAAAATATGTTCAGATACAATAAAGCTTAATCCTACTGAAATTGATGCTTTGCGATATGCCTGACGTGAGGTGTAGAGGCTTGGCAGGTCAGCGCAGGCGAGACTGATTCATGAATTTGATTTACTTCTTACTGCGATCGTCGGGGCGACTGATGACGATCGCAATTTTGACGGGTTTCTTCAGTGGTGCGAGTAGTGCCGGATTAATTGCGTTGATCAGTTGGTCAATGGCAGGCAATCCGCTAGCGGCAGGCAAGACGATCGCGCTGGGTTTTCTTGGTCTTGTTGGAGTTGTGCTACTAACTGATATGACGGCGCGGATGGCGTTAATTCGCTTATCGCAGGAGGCGGTCTTTCGGTTACAACTGCGGCTAAGTCGGCAAATTTTAGCCTCGGAGTTAAGTCATCTCGAACAGTTAGGGGCTTCACGCTTACTGGCAACCTTAACGGAAGATGTTCTGGCAATTTCCAATGCGGTCTTTATTCTGCCTTTCCTATTCATTAATCTAGCGATCGTCGCAGGCTGTTTAACCTACATTACCTGGCTATCCTGGCAAGTATTGCTGATTATTTTAGGGTTATTTGCTCTGGCAATGGGGAGTTGTCAGGTGCTTCTGAAACGCGGTAGACAGATGTTAGCCCTTGCCCGTGAAGAACGCGATCGCTTATTCCAACACTTCCAAACGATTACAGATGGCATTAAGGAACTGAAATTACATTACTGGCGACGGCAAGACTTTTTACACCATGATTTACAGGCAACCGCCGATCAGTTTCGTCGCTACAACACGACGGGATTATCCCTATATGCTGTAAATGAAAGTGTGGGGAAATTCCTGTTTTTCTTTGCGATCGGGCTAGTTTTATTTTTTATTCCCCACATTATTGCGATCGATAGTCGCACGTTAGCCGGGTATGTGCTGACCTTTACCTATTTGATTGGCCCAATGGACAATATTGTCAGCAAATTGCCGATTTTAAGCAAAGCCAATATTGCCCTGCAAAAAATTGACTCTTTGGGATTAGCGCTGAATCATCGCTCAGAGGTGGCGATCGTACCTCCAACGATCGACTCAGTCTGGACATCATTAAATTTAAAGGGAGTTACGCACACTTATATCGGAGGAGAGGATGAAACCCGGTTTACCTTAGGTCCGATCGATTTGACCCTGAAGCCCGGTGAACTGATTTTTATTGTGGGGGGAAATGGCAGTGGGAAATCGACCTTGGCTAAATTGCTCACAGGGCTATATATTCCAGAAATTGGGGAAATTTATTTCAATCAGGAACCGATCACAGCAGAGAACCGGGAATGGTATCGGCAACATTTTTCTGTGGTGTTTGCTGACTTCCATTTATTTGATCAACTTTTAGGCTTTAACAATTCAGTGTTGGATAGTCAGGCACAAACCTATCTGCGCTGGTTGCAACTCGATCGCAAAGTAACGATTCAATCCGGTAAACTTTCGACGACAGCCCTATCCCAGGGACAACGCAAACGTCTGGCATTGCTCACCAGCTATTTGGACGATCGTCCCATTTATTTATTTGATGAATGGGCAGCGGATCAGGATCCTGTGTTTAAACAGTTGTTTTATACCCATCTATTACCGCAATTGCGCGATCGGGGTAAAACGGTTTTAGTGATTACTCATGACGATCATTATTTCCATCTGGCCGATCGCATGATCAAACTAAACTATGGTCAAATTGAGTTCGATCAAACCCAATCCAGCCAATGATTAAGGTGACTGAAATCGCTCAGGTCACAATCAATTTCAGCCACTCTCAATTGGATGAATCTGGAAGCTTAGGGTTGCTTCTGTGATGTTGTTACCTCTGGTCCGGCAGTGACAACAACGACGCGATCGGGATGTAGCAGTTCTTGAATCGCGGCATTCACCTGCTCTGGAGTTACCGCATTGATTTTGGCGGTAAACTCTTGCAGTTCCTGAAGTGACAAGCCGTAAACCTGATTCATCAGAATCGTGGCTGCCAATGTACTGGGATCTGCCAGGCCCACAGGATAGCTACTGGTCAACGATCGCTGGGCTTGAGCGACCTCAGCGGCTGTAACTCCCTGCTGTCGCACCTGTTGCAGTAACGTTAAGGTGCTATTAACAGCCTGAGCGGTATCTTCGGGCGATGTCTGCATGTGAATCAAAAATGGTCCTGAGTAAATCCCGGCTTGAAAATAGCTGTAGATACCATAGGTTAATCCCAAGCGATCGCGGATTTCAGTGCCCAGACGGCTGGATAGCGTATCACCTCCCAAAATTTGGTTTAGCACCATCGCACTGTAGTAACGCGGATCCTTGCGATCGATCGCGTTGTAGCCGATCAAGGTAATGGATTGCGTTTTACCGGGCAGGGTTGAATTAATACGGGTGACGGCTTTGGGCAAGGTGACAGATGGCACAGTGATCTGAGTGACGTTGCCGTGATCCTGCCACTGCCCCAGCGTTTGATTGAGCAAATTCCGCACCTGGCTGGGTTCAAAGTTTCCGACTAAGGTGAGTACCGTGGCATCAGGACGGTAGTGGGTTTGATAAAAGCGCTGCATCTCCTCCCGAGTAATGCGCTGCAAACTATCTTTGGTTGGGAAACTATGGAATGGATGATCCTTGGGATAAATTGTTTGCTGGAATACCCGTCGTGCCAGCCGACTGGGGTTATCGAGTTCCAAATCTAAGTTCGTTAAGGCCCGTTGCCGACTCAGTTCCACTTCATTGGTAGGGAAATTTGCATTCTCCAATACGTCGGCTAAGACCTGCACCAGGACGGGTAAGTCGCTGGCTAGGGCATCCCCACTGATCATCACCCCCTCACGGTTCACGCCAAACTCTAAACTGGCTCCCCGGTTTTCCAGGGTCTTAGCGAGTGTCAGCGCATCCTGGGTTTTGCTTCCATTCATCAGGTTGACAGCGACCAGATTTGCCAGTCCGGCGGTTTGCGGTTGGTCATAGGAACTACCTGCCTGCACATAGCCGCTGAGGGTAATGGTGGGAGTGCTGCGATCGCGGAATAGTAAGATTTGCAAGCCATTTGCCAGGGTGAGTTTCTCGGGCAGAGGATGGGCAATATTCTGTTGCTTCTTGGAGGTAAGGGGCGGCAGATATTTGGCAATTTCCGCCGGATCAACGGGTGACCCAGGATTAAAGTTTTCCGAGGTTTGGGCAAAGTTATCCGCGCTAGCGACCGGTTTGCCATCTGTGAGTGTGGGTTCAAATAAACCGACGGTGCGGCGTGTAGGAGCCAGATACGTTTGAGCCACCCGTTGGACATCGGTAGCACTGACAGTGGCGATCGCTCGGAGCAGGCGATCGGTGAATTGGTAATCGCCCGTTGTAATGTAGTCATCGCCCAGCTGCATTGCCTGACTGGTAATATCCCGGTTCCGTAAAATGATGGCTGCCCGTAATTGTGCCTTAGCCCGATCTAATTCCTCCTGATTCACTCCCTGTTGCCGCAGATTTGCCACCATTTGCTGTAAAGCTTGATCAATCTCGGTCAACGTTTTTCCAGGGGCTGCTGTAGCGGAAAACTCATACCAGCCTGCCCCAATCAGGTGGGCGGCACCGCCTTCCGCATCACTGGCAAGCCCAGATTCCACCAGGGTTTGATACAGCCGCGAACTGCGTCCACCCGTTAGGACGTAATCCATCACCTGTAGGGCTGCTAGATCGGGATGGTTGATGTCTGGTAAGGGATAGATTGCATTCAGCAAGGCCGCACTCCCCGCTTCTCGCAGCACGATCGGCTGTTGAGGAGGATTGGTTGCCGTTGGTAGGGGGGCAACGATCGGTTCCGGCGGCAGGGGGGTTTTGGGTTTTGCCACCTGACCAAAGGTAGCTTTAACGGTCTTTAACACCTCCTCAGTCCGAAAATTGCCAACCAGAATCAGGGTGGCGTTGTCGGGACGGTAGAACGTGCGGTAATACTCCCGTACCTGCTCCACGGTAAAGCGTTCCACATCGGCTTTCGTGCCACCCACAGGTAAACCATAGGGGTGATTAGGAAACACTGCCTGCATCACTGCCCGTCCCAAGCGATAATTGGGGCTATTTTCGTAGCCTTGCAGTTCCGAAATGACGACCCGCTTCTCACTAGCCAGTTCCTTGTCGGCAATGATGGCATTTGCCATGCGATCGGCTTCCAGTATGAGCAATGGTTCCAACTTGTCCCGCTCGGCTGTGCCGAAGTAAGCCGTCATATCGTAGCTGGTAAAGGCATTGGAGTCGCTGCCCAGGGCACTAAAGAAGCGACCAAATTGGATCGGGCGTTCCGTGGTGCCTTTAAACATCAGGTGTTCTAGCTGGTGGGCAATCCCATTAATTCCTGGCGTTTCATTGCGAGAGCCGACTCGATACCAGACCTGTACCGTCACTACGGGGGCGGTGTTGACCTCTTTAGTGAGTACGGTGAGCCCATTCTCTAATACTGTTTTGCGAACTTCCTGAGTCAGGGAGAGATCAGGATTAGTAGCGGTTGGGGTCGGGAGCGATCGCGACTGGTCGGCGATCTCAATGGGTAGCGGCGAAGTCGGCTCTGAGGAAGTAGGTGCGGCAGCACTGGGCAATCCAGATAACAGCACCAGGGTCAGGCACAGCGCAAATAGGAGGCTAAATAGGCGGTGGCGGCGGACTAGCTTAAACAACGGCATAACTATGGGCATTCAGGGAGATGAACAGGGAGGCAGGAGGATACAAAACCTCACAGAATTTCCTGTAGGAATAAAAATAGTTTGACTTATGGAGTTTCAGGAGTCTGTGATCTTAAGTCAATCCTAGTGTTATTTATGATCAAAGTCTTGAAGTAGGCAGTAGGGGCGACTGTAACTGAGGGGGAGTTCCAGTGCGTGTTGCTCTAGTAGTTCGGCATTGCCCAAAATCCTGTAGGTGTCGCCATCACAGATGATCTGTCCCTGGCTAAACAGGAGGGTGCGATCGCATAAATCTAAGGCCAGATCGAGATCATGGGTGGCAATTAATTGAGTTTGTGGCAGGGAATCGAGCAGGCGGATCAGTTGTCGTCGGGAGTGGGGATCGAGTTGGGCAGACGGTTCATCCAACAGCAAAATTTCGGGATTCATTGCCAGCACTCCGGCGATCGCGACTCGCTTCTTCTGTCCTCCCGATAAGTGATGGGGTGGACGCTGGGCTAAGTCCTGTATCTGAGTCAGTGCCATTGCTGTGTTGACACGCTGTTCCACTTCTTCAGGGGAAAGTCCGATGTTTTGGGGGGCGAATGCCACATCTTGCCAAACCGTGGTGGAAAACAGTTGATCATCGGGATTTTGGAAGACTAAGCCAATATCGGTGTGAAATGTGCCTGGGCGAACTGCCTTTCCCAGCAAGTGAATGGTGCCGTGCGTAGGGGCGAGAATGCCACACAGCAGCAGGAAGAATGTGGTTTTGCCACAGCCGTTTGCGCCCACAATGCCGATGCGCTCACCGGGTTGTACGGTTAAATTCACCTGATGAATGGCATGGGCATAGTCGGGGTAGGAAAAATTCAGGTGTTCAATGGCGATCGCGGGTGGATTATTCTCTATGACGGGGGAAAGAGAGGATCGTGTGCTCAGGGTTGGTTCCGTTTGCGTCATCGTCTAACCTACTTTGAATCCAGTTGCCAGGATGAATCCTGCCGCCACCAGCCAACTCAGGATCAGCGCGATCACACTGGCTCGCTGCTGTGGATGGGCTTCCTGCTGTGGCAGTCGAGTCTGGAGTCCGTACCCACGGAGCCGCATTGCCTTATACACTCGCTCTGACTGCTCATAACTGCGGATCAACAGGGTACCGGTCAGGTGAGCAATTTGGGTCAGGTGTCGTCCACTACTGATGAACCCGCCACGAGTGAAATCGCTGCCCCGTAGCCGCATGGCTGTTCGCATGGTGGTGAAGCTGTCCCCAATGTCCGCCAGGTAGCGATAGGTGAGCAGGGTCATGTCCGTGAGGATGGGGGAGATACCCAACGATCGCAGAGCATTAAGTAAGGTCAGTAAGGGAGTTGAGCCAATCAGGATCAGGGCGATCGTCACGATGCAGAGAAATCGCACTGCAATCAGCAATACGGCTGCACAACCCTCCTGATACAGCGTCAACCAACCCCACTGCCAGAGGACGGTCTGCCCCGCAGAAAACGGTAATAACGCTACAATCCCCAACAAAAATAAGCCTGGATACCGTAACCGATTCAGCCAAAAGCAGAACGGTAATTGGGAGAGCCCGTATAAGGTCAGTGTGACCAGCACCATGGGGATCAGCAGCCAGAGAGATTGTACAAAGGCAAAGGCAAAGATCAAGCCCAACAGGCCTAATACTTTGCAGCGGGGTTCCCAGCCATGAATCCAGGAGGCGCGATCGCGATATAGGTCAAACTCTAACCTCATAACCCAATCTTTGACCCCGAATTTTGCAATAGCTCTGGTTTCACCTTTGCCAAAAACGCCACCACGATCGCCGTAAACATTCCTTCTAACAAAATCAGAGGGATATGGGCAACTGCCAGGGTTAGGAGCGCTGCCTGTTCGGTATTGGCATCTAAATCAGCCGGGAGATGCAGCACCACCAGGGTATAGAACATCAGAGTCGAGAGCGCCACTGCCGCTGCTCCGGCAAGAAACCCAAACAGGGTGATCGTGATGTTGGCATGGAAGCGGGAAGAAACGCGATCGCCGAACTGAAAAATCAGTGCCGCCACCAGTGCGGGCAAGCCCATGATCATTGCATTGATGCCCAACGTACTTAAGCCACCATGCCCAAACATGATTGCTTGCAGAAACAACCCAACTAAAATCGCCGGAAATGCGTAATAACCCAATACCACTCCTAATAAGCCATTCAGCACGAAATGCACACTAGCCGGCGGAATCGGGATGTGGATTAATGATGCAGTAAAAAAAGCTGCCGTCAGCAATGCCGCCTTCGGAATGCCCTGGGCTGGGTCGGGACTGCGATTGATTTGCTGTAAGCAGAACCAGGTGGTGAATCCCGTTACGCCATAGCCACCAATACACAGTTGAGCGGGTAGAATCCCGTCGGGGATGTGCATCTACCGCTTCCTCCCTAGAAAAAACAGGGCAGTGCCCATTGCCCCCCAAATAATAGAAGCTGCCATGACTCCTTTTTGCAGCGGAGTATAGCCTGATGCCCCATTGGTGTTGGTGGCAGTCTGGGTGGTACTCGAAATTCCCGCCTCCCCAATCGGGACATTCAAAACATTTCCATGTCCGGCAAGCCGAGCCTTAACCTGCCAGGTGCCGGGTTGGCTGGGGTCGGGGGTAAAGGTGAAGTTGCCGTTGTTGTCGGTAGTGCCTTTTAACCAGGGCGCATCGCTATTTGGAGCGTAGACGGTCACCTGAGCATTGGCAAACGGCGTACCCGTGTCGTATTTTGCCTGGACGGAAATCGCCTGCGTGGTCTGGTACTGCATATCCACACCATGGGCGATCGCGGCTCCCATTTGCCCCACCATACTGATTAACACCAGGGGGAATAACCAGGGGGAACTCATTTGATTGACCCAATTCTTGCCAGTCAACGTTTTCCTCATGGTTGCTACCTCAGCGTTGGGCTAAGGTCGTTTCTTGACAATGTCCTTCCCCAACATGCCCCAGACTCGGCAAAATTCCCTGAAACTTCTGAAAATCTTCCGTTGAAAGACCTTGTTTCAAGGCAGCGGTATTCACATCGACTTTGCCACCTGTTGCCAATTTTGCCAGTGGGTCAAATCCTAATGCCTGCTGGTTCAGGTCATCCGTCATCGGACTTCCGGCATCCCCAAATAAATGATCAAAGTGGAAGGTGGCTTCTAAATCAGCGGTGTTGCCCGCCGTCAACGTGCCTTTGCGATCGTCCCCCACAAACTCCCCACACTGAAATCCCAATTCCTGATCAACCCGAATGGTAAAGGGTAGGGTCGTTCCTGCTTTGGTTGCCGTTCCCACCAGTTTTAGCGCATAGCCATTTGCCTCTCCTTCGGTCGCTTTCGGCATTTTCCAGGAGAGAGCATTATACCGTCCAGCCGGAGCCTTGGTCTCACCGACCAGAATCGGTTCTGCCGTTTCATCTCCGGCGGCCAGATCGACCGTCTGTGGTTGCCCCAAACTGACCTGTTGTGTGGCTTTCAAATCGCCTCCTGTTTGGGCATCGTAGGGAGGATCGGTCTGGTAAGCGGTGACATCGGCCATCGTCACATAAACGTGGTCAAAGGAGATTTGCCAGCCATCTTTTGAGGTGAATCCCTGCCGGACGAAATCTTCACCATTTGCCCGAATCTGGAGAGTGCCTTCACTGGCTGCTGGGTTAGTAGTGGTGGTTTGGGATGGGGCAGAGGAAGTATTGGTTTGGGATGGGGGAGAGGAAGTATTGGTACAGGACTGAAGCGCGATCGCTAACACTGAGCCAACGAGCCAACAAAACTTTTTCATCGCAAACCAATTCCTTACAGCAGCAACACTTGTTTGGGTGAGTCATAGACAAGTATGGCGATATTTCCAGGAATTTCAATGCTCTTAGGGGGGATAAAAGGCGTCGCTCTTCTGCAAATTTACCCCTAGACTTAGAGCAATAGTAAGCTTATAATCAAAGACTGTGAGTTTTTGACCAGGACTATGCACGCCCAAGAAATTATCCGCTCTATTGAACAAGAGCAGATGAAAACAAATCTGCCGATTATCTATGTTGGTGACACGGTGAAAGTCGGGGTCATCATTCAAGAAGGCAACAAAGAACGCACCCAGCCCTATGAGGGAGTGGTGATTGCTAAGCGTGGTGCTGGCATTAGCCAAAACATCACAGTCAGAAAGATTTTCCAGAATGTTGGTGTGGAACGGGTTTTCCTGATTCACTCGCCCCGGATTGAGAGCATCAAAGTCCTGCGTCGCGGTAAAGCTCGGCGGGCGAAGCTCTACTATCTTCGTAATCGTGTTGGTAAGGCTACTCGCCTGAAACAACGGTTCGATCGGGCTTTGTAGTTGGCGATTAGCTATTAGCTTTTGGTCTTTGGAAATTTTTTCCTAATCGCTAACAGCTAACAGCTAACAGCCAATACCTGATAGAATAAACTCAGGTTCAAACCACGTTTGCGCTCTTAGTTCAGTTGGTAGAACGCAGGTCTCCAAAACCTGATGTCGAGGGTTCGAGTCCTTCAGGGCGCGTTAATTGCTTTACTGCCAGGAATAGGTAGACCGGTAGACTAAGCTACGCCGATCGCCTCTCTGACTTTAGCCGCCGTAGCTGGAGCCAGAAGAATGCCGTTGCGATAATGTCCTGTCGCTAAGAGGATATTGTGATAGCCAGGGAGTAGTTCAATCACTGGGGCAGGGCGACCTTCAGGGCGGGGACGTAAGCCAAACCAGGTGCGTTGCACTGTCGCGGTACTGAAAGCCGGACACAGGGCGATCGCAGTTTGCCGAACGGTTTCCAGCCTGGTTGGATCGGGTTGTAGGGCGGCTGAATTGCTATGAGTAGGAAACTCGACGGTTGCTCCGAGCCAGTATGCACCGTTGCCTAGCGGAACAATATGGGTATCATTGCCATTAATCGCGGGCTGTAAATCAGGATGTCCCATAGGTTGGTCTAACCGTACCTGCATGGCCTGCCCTAACACGGGGCGAATCTCCACAGGTTGATGCAACTGTTCGGTGAATGGAGTTGAGCCTAGTCCCGCCGCAATGACACACCAATCAGCCGCGATCGCACCCTTTGAGGTCTGAACCTGATCGCAACGCTGGAGAGAGCTATCAGAGGTAGGTTGGCGATCAATTCCAGTCACGGTGGTATGAAAGTGGAACGTGACCCCATTTTGGGTAGCCGCCGCCACTAACGCCTTCGTCAGGACAGTCGGATCAAGCTGTCGATCGTCCGGTGAATAGATCCCGGCAATCACGCCTTCCAGATTTAACTGGGGATAATCGGCTTGCAACTGGGCACGATCGAGTATTTGTAATCTCCAGCCTTGTTGCTGCCGGATCTCCTGAAGCGATCGCCAGGACGCTAAATCTTCCCCCTCAAAACACAGCCGTAGAATGCCCTGTTGGTTAAACGGAATTTTGTGACCAGTGGCTTGCTCTAACTGGGGAATCCAGGTGTTGTAGCGTTGGATGCTGCTGAGGCGCATTTGCAGCTTTCGACCCTTGGCTTTCTGGCTGATTGCCCCCATTAACACCCCGAGTGCCGCGCCAGTAGCCGCCTGAGCCGGAGTCTCGCGATCGCACACTGTCACCGTTAGTCCGGGAACCTGGCTGAGTTCGTAGGCGATCGCCGCTCCAATTACGCCACAGCCAATAATGACAACCTTCGTCATGGCTAATCATGAATGTAAAAAAGAGGAGTCACCAATTAGCCGTGATCAGTGATTAGGCATCGACTGAAAACTGCCAACTGATGACTACACAACGATCGTAGCGACATTGAGGGTAACCCTCAATTTACGCCGCTAAACAATTAAGCTTTGGGTAGAATTGCCGTAAATGCATCAAAGTCGCGCAGGGTTTCGGCATAGTTACGAATCGCTTTCTTGTAATCCCCGGCTTGAGCGGCGGTATCGATCGCGATCAGATCATCAAACAGGGTTTTGGCGAGCAACCGGGCACTGGGTTGGGCATCGGGCAACAGGTTGCGAATCAAACCACTGATGTCTGACCGCAGTTCACCCAACGGCCCGTGAATAAAATTACGCGTAAATGTCCAGTCCTGTTGTTGGATTAAGGTTGCCAGTTCAGGAAGACGATCGCGAGTGGCTTGTAAGGTCGAGGCGTACTCCTGAATTCGCTCCAGTTGGGCTGGAGTATAGGTTTGGGGCTTCTTCACTTTGGCAGCCGCAACACTGCCAACATTCAGCATGAATGCCGTGACTAACGCCAGAAGGATGACGAGAACAGACCGGAACTTCATCATGGCTATGTAGATTTCTGATTAAAGAATTCAACTACGCTACAACACAGCAGTCTATCGTATCAGCCGCGTTCTGGCGAAATTCTGCCCCCACAAGTACACCAACCTTAAAGCACCTGGCGGCGCAAAAAGGGAATTAGAGCTTCGCTAACCTTTTCATGCCAGTCTTCCTGCGGATAGTGACCCACCTCTTCCAAAATTACCAGTTCTCCATCGGGCAACGATCGCACAAACTCTTCCGCCATCGCCACGGGCAACCAGGGATCGCGATCGCCCCAGGCTACTAACACCGGTTTTGTCCAGGCTTGAAACCCGGTAGCAATTTCCGCTGTTACTTGAGGCAATTGCAAATTTTGAATTGTGGTCAACAAGGCTCGTCCCGCATCAGAGCTACGCAAAAACGGACGACGATAAATGTCCAGATCGGCATCCTCCACCCGATAGCCACCTCCCCCTTCCAGAGTCCGGTCTACTAATAGGGGATCTTGGGTCATCATGTCACCGACAAACGGGATACCCAGTTGTTTGATTTTCCAGGGTAATTTGGCAGTTGGAGCAATCGGGGCATTCAGAATCATCAGGCGATCGATCTGCTCAGGATGCCGTAGCGCATATTGCAAGCCAACCGATCCCAGAAATCCCTGGACGACTAAGGAAAAGTGGGACAGTTCCAAGGCGGTAAAAAACTCTTCTAATGCAGTGATAAATCGCTCTGGCGTGTAAGCAAAATCCCGCCGATCGGGTTGTGCCGAAAAGCCACACCCAATCCAATCCGGCGCGATCGCCCCAAATCCCTGTGCCGCTAAGGTAGGGAGAATATGCCGCCAACCATAGCTCTGAGACACCAAGCCATGCAACAGAACAACCGGAGTGCGATCGCTGTCCCCGATCGGGGTTGCCTCCCGATAAAACCAGGACAAATCATCCATCTTTAGCCAACTTTCTCCCGGCTTTTCCCCCAGAATTCGTTCAGCCATGCTCCACTGTCATCCACACTACACACTTTGTTGTTTGAGCTTACCGCGAATACCTCCCCATTGCTCCCCATCTCCCCATCTCCCTATCTCCCCACCTCCCCATCTCCTCATCTCCCCATCTCCCACTTCCCCTACCAAACCTTAACTAGGCATTAATTTTTGTTAAAAGTAACGTTTAGTAGTTTTTGATACAGAATTTTCCTGATATATTCAGGTTGTAAAGGTAAAAGCGACCAAGGAAGAAAACCATTATGTCTACTCAAGATCAAGCTCGGGCGTTGATGATTCGTCACCAACAAATGCACAGAAATCGTGAACAATGCGTATTGAGCCGCGCTGCTGCTGAAGTAGGCATGCCCGCTGAAGCGGCTGAACTCTGGAGCCATGTTCACAACCGTTCCCATGCCGCCTCACCCGCTTATAACCCCAGCAATGTCGGCATGAGCTAAGTTGCATTGTCACTAAACGTTGGTTTTTAGCATTGCAGTTACGGTTTAGGTTCAGTAAACGTTGAAACTAAATAAATATGGGTCACCTTTCCAGCCGGAGGGGTGACCTTAGGTTTAAAGGTAGGTTGCAAACCCATAAAAAAAGTCACTCTTCTTGAGGAAGTGTGACCTTTTGTTGCGGAGGATGCGAATGAATCGCTGAGAGACAACCGATCAGGCAGATAACTTATTGAACATCGGGTGATTTGCCTGACGTAAGGCTTGAATGGTATTGACGGTAATCTCGATCGCCCGATCGATCTCCGATTCAGTGTTATGGCGACCAATACCAAACCGGATCGAGGCGTAAGCCAGATCGTCAGAACGTCCCAGGGCTTTTAGCACATAGGAGGGAGCCGCTTTTGCCGAATTGCACGCCGACCCAGAGGACACGGCAATCACCGGCTGCAAGCCTAAGGTCAATGCCTGCCCATCGACCCCTGCCACACTAATATTCAGATTGCCCGGTAGCCGATGAATGGGATGTCCATTCAGGTATACCCCCCCTAAGGCGGCTAACGTCTGCCATAGCCGATCGCGCAACCGCGCTACCCGGGCTGTTTCCGGAGCCATTTCTTGGATGCCCAGTTCTACCGCCTTGGCAAATCCGACAATTTGGGGAGTGTAAAGTGTGCCCGATCTCATCCCACGTTCGTGTCCACCCCCATGCAGTTGGGGTGCCAGTTGGACTCTGGGATTGCGCCGACGCACATACAGTGCCCCAATCCCCTTGGGACCATAGATTTTGTGGGCGGTGAGCGACATCAGATCAATCTGCATGGCATCCACATCCAGGGGCACTTTGCCGATCGCCTGAGCTGCATCGGTGTGGAATAGTACCTGACGCGCCCGACACATTGCGCCAATCTCGGCGATCGGTTGAAGCACACCAATTTCGTTATTGGCGGTCATAACTGAAACCAGGATAGTATCGGGGCGGAAGGATTGTTCTAAGAGTGCCAGGTCAACTAACCCATCCTCTCCAACCGGTAAGAAGGTAATTTCAAATCCTAACGATTGTAAGTAAGTACAGGTGTCCAGAACGGCTTTATGTTCTGTGGCGACTGTGATGAGATGACGACCCCGGTTATGGTATGCCTCAGCGACCCCTTTAATGGCTAGGTTATTCGCCTCAGTGGCTCCACTGGTAAAAATAATTTCTTCGGGTGTTGCCTGAATGGCAGATGCCAGAACTTCTCTTGCTTGATGCACCGCCGCTTGAGCTTCCCACCCATACTGGTGGCTAGTGCTGGCAGGATTCCCGAAATGTTGAGTGAAGAACGGCAGCATCGCTGCAAGCACTCGTTCATCAACAGGCGTAGTGGCGTGGCAGTCTAGGTAAATTGGCTGATGAGACATTCCCTTCCCACTTGTGCTTCAGCAACGACTAAGTTTTCCTCAGTATGCCTAAATCCTTTCTAAAAACCTCTATCCGTTGACCCAATTAACCATAACTTCAAACATTTAATTACCACGATCGGACAATCAATATTTGTCTCATTTACTTGGAGAAATGACGACACCTGCCCTGGTTCAGCCTGTTTTCTAGGATTGGATCAGACCTCATGGCAGCGGTGTTTGAGTTACCGGGATGCTGAAACTCTCTATTAAAACTTAATGAACTTGCTCGATCGCGTCAGGAATTCCACCTGCCCGATCGGTATTGCTCCCAGTTCAGTCAGCTTTGATGTGGTTAGCGTGTCGCTTGCATGGTGTTATCGGGCGCAGGAGAATCGGTTCCGGGGGAATCCGTCGAGGCTGGCGGTGACTGGGGCGCAGGCGTTTGGGTGTCCCCAGTGTTGGGGGGTGAGGAGGATTGCGTCTGGGCTGGAGCAGCGGTTGAAGTAGGGCGGTTAAAGTGCTGATAAGCGGCTCGTGATACCTGACGAATTATTTCGGCGGCTTGATAGTTATTGTCAGGACGCTTCACCACCACTCCGATCGCATAGCGTTTGCCATTGGGCAAGTCAATCAGTCCCACATCACCCAGAACAGATTTAATATCTCCCGTTTTATGGGAGATGGTCGCACCTTCTCCTAACCCCTGGGGCAGCAGACTGTTGTTGACGGTTTGCCGCATAATCTCCAACATGCGATCGCGCGATCGCAGGGAAATCAGTTCACCTTGGCTGACCCGAACCATCACCGCCGCCAGATCCTTAGGACTTGTGGTATTTGTACCCTCCAGATCGGGCAGCAGATTTTTGATCTCAGTTGCCATTAACCCCCAGGAGCGGAAGCGATCGTTCAATACCTCTTGCCCCCCTAAGCGGGCGATCAGCAGATTGGTGGCTGTATTATCGCTAATAATAATCATCTGGCGAGCCACTTCCAGCGCGGTATACTGAGTGCCCAATGGGTGGTACTGCATATCCCCTGATCCCTGCCCAATCAGTTCCTTCCGCAAGGTCAGCTTCTCATCCAGGCGAATTTTTCCAGCATCCACATCCTGAAAGAAGGCAACTAAGACCGGCACTTTGATCGTGCTGGCGGCGGCAAAGGTAGTGCTACCACTGATATCTAGATAACTGTTGTCATCCAAATCTTGCAGATAGGCTCCCAGGTTGAATTGAGGGTTTTGTTGAATCACGGGTTGCACGGCTGTCTTTAACGCCGCAATTTCCTGCCCAATTTTTAATTCCGGGCTAGGTGCGATCGACATTGCCTGAGTCGAAGGCTGGTTAGTAGATGAATTTCCCGTCAGGAAGGAATGAGTTGCCGGATCCCATGCTGACAGAACAGTTCCAGCTAATACGCCTACGCCAATGCTTAAAATCAGCATTCGGGTAGCATACAGGACAAGCGCTGCACTACGCGATCGGGGACGGGGAGCCGGACGGGGCGATCGGGGCTGGGGTTCAGGTAACTCTCGCTGCCCCAAACGTCCGTCTCGTCGATGGCGGCGCGATCGCGATAATTTGTTCGCTGACTCAGGCGGTTGGGCGGAACTGCCCGGGGGTGTGCGTCGGCGATCGTCCTGTGGTTCAGAGGCTTGACCAGAACGGAGTGGCAGGACGGTGTTGGTGGTTGAACGAGTCAGACGCAACTCCGGACGATGGCGATTTTCTCGGGTGGTGGGGGTAGTGTCTCTTCCCCGGCGTTGCCAGTGGGACTGTTCCCGTACTTGCCGCCGACCTTCCTGGGGTTTTTCCAAAGTTTTCGGAGTGCCGGTGGAGGTCGTACCTCGATTGTTGCCTCTAGTGAAGCTCAGTTTCGGCAACAGGCGATCGCGTTTGGCTACCCCGCGATCGCCACTCGGGTTAAATGAGTCTTTTGGGGCTGTCGATCGGCGATCCGCACTGGAACCTGCCAGGTCTTTGGGGAATATGGAACGTCGATCGCTACTGGAATTTGCTGGATTTTTTGGGGATATTGATCCTGTCCGGTGACCCACCCGCAGTGCCGTAGCCGCCGCTCCCTCTTTTGCCGCCGGTCGAGTACGTTGTCCCCATAGCCGATGCCACCATCGAGCCTGTCCCTTTGTCCGGTCTTGCCGAGCCACCTGATTGCCGTCTCCTCTACCATCCCGCAGCGGATTCTTAGGGGTAGGAGACTCGGGAGATGGATTCCGGTCAGGAGTGGCTGGCGATCGAGATGATCCGGGGCTGGTTGATGGGGTTGCCGCTCCTCCAGCAGCAGATTCTCGTAACCGTAAGGCTTTACGCCGTCCCTTAAATAGCGAGGAACCATGATTGCGGCGTTGACGCGATGTATCACCCGACTCCGGCATGATGACACTCCCACAAAGATTCAACGGAAACGTTAGCAGAATTGCAGCCAACTGTCGAGCTATATTGCCCGATCGTTGGCATGAAATAGTTTAGATGCTGCTCACACCAGACGTTATTGGCGATCGAAGTTTTGCTTCACTGCCCATTGCACCTGACTCAAAATCCCTCGTAGCATTGCCACTTCTTCGTGGCTTGGCAGCGATCGCTGAAACAACCGCCGAAATTTCTCCATACGACTGGCAGCAGTATGGGGATAGAGATAGCCAATGTCCAGCAAAACCGTTTCCAGGTGTTGATAAAAGTCCTCTAGAGCATCCAGGGTAGCGGGTATGTGGGTGGCAGGTAGGGGTGGTAGGGAAGGTGAGGAAGGTGAGGAGGATGAGGGAGGTGAAGAGGATGAGGAAGAATATTGCCTTGCTTCCCCATTTCCCCCATCTCCCCCATCTCTGTCTCTTATACACATCT
>NZ_JBLZFZ010000036.1:0-80015 GCF_050753385.1 Pantanalinema rosaneae CENA516 | reverse complement strand
GTGGGCTCGGAGATGTGTATAAGAGACAGCACACCCCACACCCTCACACCCCACACCCTCACACCCCAACCACCACCACAATCTCTGTTCCCTGTCCAGGTTGACTCCGAATCGTCAGTTGTGCGTCGATGTACTCTGCTCGCTCGCTCATGCCAAGTAAGCCAAACCCCTCAGAGGAGGGAATACTGCCAACGCCAAAGCCCTGTCCATTGTCTTTCACGCGCAAGCAGAATCGATCGCGATCGTAGGCTAGCTCTACTCGAATTTCGTCCGCATAGGCGTGTCTAATCGCATTGGTTAAGGCTTCCTGCCCAATCCGCAGTAGGTTACTCTCGACTTCACTGGGTAGAGCATACACTGCACCCTCAATCTCATAATACAAAGTGGTGTCCAGTGCGGCAGTTCTGAGTTGAGCGACGAAACGATGTAGAGCACTCTGTAAACTGCCTTCCTCCAAAAGCTGAGGGCGGAGCGCGACGACTGATCGCCGCGCTTCAGTCAGTCCAGTTCGCGCCAATTCTTTGATCAGGTCGAGATGTGCCTGAGCTGCTTCGACATCATCCACTAACACCTGGTTTGCGGCTCCCACCTGAGCCAGAATGCCTGTGAACGACTGAGCGAGGGTATCGTGAATTTCGCGTGCCATGCGGTTGCGTTCCTCCAGAATCGACGCGGCTTCTGTTTGCTTTTGCAGCGTCATATCTCGCGCCAACCAAAGCACCTGCTCATGCCGAATTGGGGCAATGCGAGCCGAAAACCAGACTTCTCGTTCAGCAATCCACTGGCTGTATTCAACGGTGAGGACTTGTTGGGTTCTCAACACCTGCTGAATGTAACTCAGAAATGTATCAGCTTCTTCCTGAGCATAGAGTTGATGCAGCGTTTTGCCCGTGTACTCCTCCCAATATAACTCTCCATAGGACGGATTTCCTTGAATTGCACAGATCAATTGTCCCTCACCATTGAAAATACACATTGGATCGGGAATGGCTGAAAAGAGCGACCGTAGCTCTGCTTCAGAGGCTTGCAACGCGATTTCTGCCTGTTTGCGATCGCTAATATCCGCAAGCACCCCTTCGATATAGTCATCACCTGCATCCAGATAAGAAGAGAAAAGTCCCCAAAACACCGTCCCATCTCGTTTTCGCATCTGTGCTTCAAAGCTTCGCACTTCCCCGTCCCGCTTCAACACCTCAATGCCTTGTTGGCGATCGCTGGGATTGACCCAATAGCCTATCGTGTGTTCAATCCCAATCATCTCTTGGGGTGAATTAAAACCAAACAGATCGGCAAAGCGTTGATTGGCATCAAGAATTAATCCATCACCGATACGGGTTCGGTAGATACCAACCTGCGAGTTTGCAAAGATGTTGCGGAACTTGGTTTCACTGCGTTGTAATGCCTCTTCTGCTTGTCTACGCTGAGTGGTGTCATTGCCCACCGATAAGATTTCAACGACCTTTCCCTGGTCATTGAAAATGGCTTGATTCGACCATGCCATCCAAACTCGCCGACCGTCTCGACACAGATTTTCACCCTCTCCTTGCGGGTACGCTTGAGGATTGCGAAGTAAATCGTAGACCATCGGTTTCACATCGCGTCCAGAGAGTTCGACTTCTGGAATGATGGTTTCAAATAAGGTTCGCCCTAAGATCTGATGTTCTTCATAGCCAAGAAGTTTTATCCCATAATTGTTAATGTAGTGAATCCGTCCTTGCGTGTCATAGCGAATGATGACGGAATTCGCGGTTTGTAGCAGATTGCGATAATTCGCTTCACTTTGTCGTAATGCGTCTTCTGTTCGTTTGCGATCGCTGATCTCCTGCTGTAAAGCTTGAGTTTGCGCTTCTAGTTTCCGTTCCAGTGTTTCAGCATAGTCTGCTAACCGTCCATACAACCGAGCATTTTCGAGTGAAATTGCTGCCTGAGCCATCAACAGTTTTAGGACTTGCAAGCGATCGCAGGTAAACATGCCAGTCCTGGAATTGTTCTCCAGATAAAGGATGCCGATTAGCTGACGTTGCTGGAGAATTGGCATACACAGAAGCGATCGCGTCTGGTGGTGTTGAATGTAAGGAACAGTCGAAAAAGACGGTTCGCTGACTGCATCATCAAGCACTAAAGTTTCTTGAGTGCGTTCTACCGAGTGGATGACGGAGATAGGAATCGCTGCACAGTCGGCAACAGCAATTTTTTCCAGGTCACACGGTTTATCTCTGCTGCACTGAGCCACCACAGTGAGTTGATCCTCTTCCAGGAAAACCAGAGCGCCGATTTCAGCTCCTGAACTGTCTATCACCACCTGCATCAATGTGGCAATCAGTTGATCGAGATGGATCATTAAACTCCCCTCGACGAAAGACGGTCAGCCGTTTCCCAAAGTATAGTATATCGCTTGCCAAAATCCAGAAAATTAAGCTTCTGGGCGAATTTTTGAAGGTTTTCCAATGGCTGCATTAAAGTCTTGAATATCGACATCTCTCTAATGGAAGGGATTCTGCCAATCTGTAAGCAGATCATTCATAAAGGGCTGCTGTTGTCTCAATCTAACTAATATTTTGAGAGATACAAATGTGGTAACACCGATGCCATCAAGCGGGGCGTGAGTTTGCCAGAAATTGCACCCATTCTCGTGCAATTTCCGGCGAGTTCGATACGATCGATAAAGCAGCAACTTCCAAGACTCAAGCGATCGCTTCCAGAGATTAAACTTCAGGATCACAATTAATCGACCACCTCAAATGTGGAGGAATCAGTCATGCGAAATTCACAACGTAGTACAGGGGTAAGTATTGCTCTGGGTTTATCTATTGGAGTTGCAATTGGATTGATTATAGAAAATCTTGTTTTGGGAATCGGCGTTGGTTTAGCCGTTGCGATCGCGCTTAACCTGGTGCTTGAACAACGTAGAAGATAAATCTCAATGGAAGCTATATCATGTTTTTTGCCATTGGACTGCTCCTCGTTACCCACCTGGTTTTTCCGATTGCTGGTTTAGTGTGGCTATGGCGAGGAAATGAACGCAGCAAACTTGAATGGCTCCTCAAACTCAGCATTGTCCTACTTTATGGCATTCAAATCTTCCTGATCGGGCGCTGGGATTTTTTGAGCTATTTTCTGCGATTTGCGGTCATTGCCCTGTTGGTTGTCGCAGTATCCATCAGTTTCATCAAAGCCAAGTCTTTACCCTTTTATCCGACCCGAAAGCTTAGTAACTACGTCTCTCTAGGAATCAGTAGTTTAGTAATCCTGATTCTTCTGTCCTCGTTAAGTGTCCATATCCCACGAGGATATTCTTTCAACGGTGAATCTATTCAATTAAACTTTCCATTGCAGCAGGGGACTTACTATGTCGCTCATGGCGGCAATAGCCCTGCAATCAATTATCACAATGTCAATCCGACTCAGCAATATGCGTTAGATATCGTCAAACTGAATGCGGTAGGAACCAGAGCCAATGGACTTGATCCGCGATCGCTAACCAACTATGCCATCTGGGGAGAACCGCTCTACAGCCCTTGTAATGGCACAATCCGTGAGATAAGGAATGATTTGCCTGATCTGATTCCACCCCAAAGTGATGCTCAAAATCCTGCGGGCAATCATATTTTGATTCAATGTCAGGGGGCTGATGTTTTGATAGCTCATCTGCAACGAGGCAGCCTTATTGTTCAAACTGGAGAGACGGTTGAGGCTGGACAGGCGATCGCCAAAGTTGGCAACTCTGGCAATACTAGCGAACCTCATCTACACATCCATGCTCGCAGAGCAAATACAGGTCAGTCACTCTTAGACGGTGAAGGAATGCCAATCACATTTGATGGCAGATTTTTGGTGAGGAATAGTTTATTTCTAGACAAAACTAATTCTGGAAATTCTAATGTTCCGAGTTAGTTTTGAATGTTCTAGAGTAGGCGATCGCAAGCAATTCAGATCGCCCACTTCTCATTACTCTGTTTGCTCCAGAGCAGCCCTGGCTAAAGCCAGATATTGCATCACCGCTGTGGTGATCGTTCATACTCACAGTTTTTCATGATGCTGTGTGCTGCTCATCTGGAGAGCCATAGGATTCTGAAAAAAGCTGAACTCCGTTATGGCTAATTTGCTTGCTTCTCATACGCTAACTGATGCGTTCGGAAACAGCGAAAGAAGAACTGTTTACCCAGATCGATGTGTAATGCATCCCAAAAACTGGCTTTTTAGATGTCCAGTTTTTGGGATGCATTACACTGCCAGCCAGGTCACGATCGCCATTTTGTAACGTGGCGGTGGAGCCTTCATGGGTTTATTGGGCAGCGTAAACCAGGTTTCCAGACCTGTCATGGTTTGAATCGTTTCAGGCTTTTCGATCAAGGGTTGCAACCGCTCCAGCCATTCCTGCCGTACACTCGACTCCAACCAGGTTTTGAGATTGTTGTAGTGATCAAATCTGACAATTGCCACATACTCAGGATGAGCGGAGTCACAGGGACGGATCACATTGATCCCTAAGTGTCCCTTAAACTGATGGGCAGCCGTCGCAATTCCGTGTAGCCACTCCTCATACCCCTGCTCACGACCGGGTCGAATGAAGTGAGAAATGATGGCGGTTACCTGGTGAGTTTCTTCATCGGTACCCACGACCAGCGGATCTAGCATTACATAACCTCAAAAACTCTAGCTGCAAGGAAGTGATGATTGTTAATGAGCGATCGCTGGCGATCGCCCCTATATCTACGAAATCCTCCAGTGCTGCTGCAATGCCGCGAATGAACTGGATCACTGAGCAATGACAACATCCACTCAGTTACACACGAGTTATGAGACGTTCACGATTGGCAGCCATTCAACCACAACGCTAAACCAATTGACCAATGGAGGAATTGCTGACCTGGGCAGGTTTGCCGTCCGCTAGAGGGGTTATTGCAAGGAGCTGAAGTTCCCATGCAAGGGCTACCGCACTAGCACCACCATGCTCAAGAAGAATCTCTGATACACCCGCAGATGTTTCTGTGCGTGCCCAGTCACGTTGCCATTCAGCAAGTACAGCCATCCAGTTGATTGGAACTGCACCAGCCTGAACCATCCGGCGAACCGCCATGTCATGAGCTTCCGCAGTCACACCGCCTGAAGCATCGGTAACGATGAATACTTCATAACCTTCACCCAGCGCCTGGATTGCTGGCATTGCAAGGCAGATCTCAGTCCAAAGCGCAGCAAGTATAAGCTGCTTGCGACCACTTTTCTTCACTACATCTGTCACATTTGGATCTTCCCAGGTATTGATGAAAGTGCGGTTGATCGGTTTTTGATCGGGAAAAACATCCTGTAGTCCCTTAATGATGTAACCCCCTCTCTCTTCAATGACTGTGGTCAGGATTGTGGGTACGTTGAATACTTTTGCCGATTTAGCAAGACCAATCACATTGTTAATGATCATCGTCGGTTCATGGCTGTTCAAGTTAGTGAACTGATAGGGCTGGTGGTCAATCAATACCAGGATGCTATCTTCTGGACGAAGCAGCCCTTCTAGACCGATTTTTTGATTTTCAGACATTGAACTCTCCTATTTAAGTGATTGGTGAATGAGGAATTGCAGAAACTGAAATCAAACGCTAAACATCTCTGCTTGTGCTTTTAAGTGAAACGTCTGTGTACCCTCAAGGGTTGATGACGTAAGCGATCGCGCCATGAACTAAGTCTGCAAGTTAACCCCAAATTTCACCACGCAAGATCCGCAAGTTAAGCAGAGAGTTAAGGCGTTCGCGTCGCGTGCCCCAAGGGCGTTCGCTTCACTATGAAATTGCTCCTAATGCTTTCAATGTCGCTGCTTGAGCGTGCGTCAATCCTGTTGCGCCTTGAATATTCATGCCTTCATATAACCGATCGACCATTAATGTCTGAATGCAAAATCCGGTAGCGATATCCCATACCTTGAGGGTGCGATCGTCACTGCCACTGATGAGAAACTGACCATCTGGGCTAAAACTGACTGATGTGACCCAACTGGTGTGTTCGTGCAAGACGTTCAAACAAGATCCCGTTTGCAGACTCCAGAGCCGAATGGTCTGATCCCCACTACCACTTGCTAATAGTTGATTAGCAGGGCATACAGCAACCGACCAGATCCCACCCGTATGCCCCCGCAAGACTTTGACACTTTCACCAGTCTGGAGATCCCAGACTCGGATAGTTTGATCAAAACTACCGCTGATTAACTGCTGATCGTGGGCTGCAAATGCCAGGGTGAAAATGCCGCCTGTGTGCCCCTGCAATACATGCCGACACGTCCCAGTTTTGACATGCCACAGTCGAATTGTTTGGTCAGAACTGCCACTCGCTAAGTGTTGATTGTCGCCACCAAATGCGAGCGATCGCACATCGTTTTTGTGCCCCTCCAGCACTTGCAAACATCGATGCGTTTGGACATCCCATAGCCGCACCGATTGGTCTTTGCTACCGCTTGCCAGAACGTTCCCGGTTGCAGCAAAAGCGACCGTCCACACAGGCGCACTATGACCAGACCACTGATACAGCAAACCCGTTGACACATGCCATAACAGCAGCGAACCGTCCTGTCCATTGGTCGCGACAGTTTGACCATCTGGGCTAAAGCTTAAGGAAGAAGCCCAACTGGTTAATGAAGATGTTAAACCCGTTCGTCTCTGCAAAATTTTGTCGGGGCGTGAGGGAGAGAGTCCGGGGTCAAATCGCAACTGCCACAGATACACGGCTTCATCTAACCCCCGACTTGCCAGAGTGGTTCCATTCGGGCTGAGGCTGAGAGAACGAATACCGCTGGCGCAACCCCGCCAGGTTTTGAGGCTTTGTCCTTGCAAATTCCACAGCCGCACGGTTTGATCCTGGCTGGCACTGACCAGGAGTTGACCTCGAAGGGCGATCGCCAGCACATCATCCGTATGACCATCCAAGATGTTGATGCATTGCTCTGATTGAACATCCCAAAGGCGCAGTGTTCCATCATCACTGCCCGTCGCCAAAATGCCGCCATCGGCGCTAAATGCCATGCCCCAAACACAACTGGTATGGCCAGACAACACCGTTGAATTCACTCTGGATGAATGACTACTCGTAACCGTCTGCCCATGCCAAAGTCGAACCGTCCCATCAATACTACCACTGGCTAGTAGTTGACCATTGGGGCTGTAACGCACACAGTGAACTCCCTCACTGTGCCCCTCTAACACCTTCTGGCAAGTTCCACTGATCACGTTCCAAATCCGCACCGATCCATCTTTACTGCCACTGGCTAAGGTTTGATTGTCGGGTGAGAAGTGAACCGAATAAATATTTTGGGTATGCCCTTGCAGAATCTGAAGACAGTCTCCCTGGAGATTCCACACTCTCACTGTTTGGTCATCACTGCCACTGGCTAAGCGTTGTCCATCGGGGCTAAAGGTCACCGACCAAACGCAGCCTGTATGCTCTGTGGCCACCCATAAACACTGACTGCTCTGCACATCCCATAACCGCACCGACGTATCACTCCCGCTGCTGGCTAAATGACTACCATCGGGACTGAAGGCCACACACCAAACCCAGCTTGTATGTCCTGCAAAGGTTGCCAGGAGTTGAGTAGTGGCGAGTTGCCAGAGATAGAGCAACCCAGTGGAATCCCCCACCGCCACAATCTGTCCGTCGGGACTCATGTCGATCGACATAGCGCTATTCAAACACTCTGAAAAAATGGATTGGGTCAAATCTGCATTGCTAAAGTTGACCCCAGCTAAGTTGACCTGCCGCAGGTCGGCTTGCTGCACCACCAAATCGGAAAAGTCAGAGCTACGCAAATCGACCTGAAGCTGTACGAGCAGATTGATCAGATTGCCAGCAGCATAGCCCGTTCTGGAACTGGATGGATGCCTTTGTTGGGTGAGGAGTAACCTGGCTCTTTCTTCCACCGCTGATGCGGTCGGATAGGAGGATAACAGCCACTCGATCACAGGCTGCATGATCAGCCGCAACTGAATCTCTCGAACATAATCTTTTGCCTGGACACGAATCAAGGAATGACTGTGCCAGACATCTAACTGTCGGGTGGTAAATTCTGTACAAATCCGTTGAATGAATTGCTCTGTGACATATTCCATGACCACAGGTTGGAGAGAGAAGGCTCTATCTTTTTTCTCAAGCAGCGATCGCCTCAACAGCGAATTGATGTGTTGAGGAACACTTTGCTGCTGTACCGATCCAATCACACTATTTTGAATGTCTGTGATGGTGAGCGGTTCACGGTGAATGGCAAACCAGAATAATGTTTTTTGTTCGGCTTCAGATAAACGGTTGAACTGACGATCGAGTAAATCGCGAATATCTTCAAAGACAAAAATTCTTTGGCTGAGGTACGCTAAAAACTCACCAATGCTGTTGTTGAATACATCCTGAGTAGCGGATGCAACCATCTTGAGCGCCAGGGGATTGCCGCCATAGTGATTGACCAGAGTCTGCCATTCGGCTTCTGAACCTGTAAAGATGCCTTTTTGTCGGAAGATAGCGCGTCCATCGTCAGGCGTGAGTCCGCTGAGCGGCAACGTTTTGACCCGGCTTTGTTCTCCTTCCATCAACGCCATTTCGCGGGGTTTCTCGCGGCTGGTCAGCAATAGACAGCTTTGGTGAGGCGTTTCACCCAGCATTCGCAAAAATTGCCCATAGGCTTCATACCCTGATCGCCACTGCCCCACCTGTTCACTCTGCAAAATGGTTTCCGCGTTATCCAAAATCAACAGACATCGCTGCAATCGCAAATATTGCATCCCCTTCGACAGCTTTTCATCCAATGTGGCTGGAATCAGCGGATCATCTCCCTGAAGTGGCATCAGAAATTTCAGCAGGTTGGTCAGGAGATCATCCAATGAGGGCGCGTTGGCAAGCGATCGCCACACGACCACCTCAAACTCAGATTGCATTTGCAGTGCGGCTTTGACTGCGATCGTACTTTTGCCAATCCCCCCAATTCCCAGCAATCCAACTACACGGCAGCGATCGGTCACGATCCATTGACATAGTTGTGCTAACTCGGTTTCACGCCCACAAAACACCGTAACATCAACCGCGTTGTCCCAATCCTGGTGAGGATTATCTCTCTGACTGGACAATGCCTCCCCTGATGCGATCGGGGAGACATAATCAGTATTCGTTAATTCCAATCCAAAGGATTGAAAAAGAATTTCTAACGACTGGCGATCGACCCCCAGTTCGCGCTTCAAAATTCGGGCCAGGGTATTGAGTGAAAGTCCAGTGCGTTCATTCAAATCCTCCTGGGTAAGCCGCTTACCCCAATTCTCCTCTGACTCAATCTGTTGCTTTGCCGTCTGAAACCGTTGCCATCCATGCGGTGACAAAACAACTCCTCTCACCCGTGCAGAGGATGCTTGATTTCGACTGGACTTTTTGTGATTAACATCCATGCTTTAGCCAGCGAAAGGCAGAAGAAACTCACCCTCTGGGAGGAGAGCGTCGTAAAGCGAGAGTATCAGCTTTCAAAAAGTTGATGTGTGTTCCAGGTCAATTTGGTCAAAAGATCTACCTTTAGGCATAGAAAAATTGCGCAGCTTATCTCAGCGCTTAACACAGAGAACTTGCGTGTTCTAAATTGGGTTGAGGTTAAATAATAAGACCAACGGATGAGCAATCAGCCCTCTTTCCAATTTCTGTAATACCTGTAGGAGTCTTGCTATGAGTACAGTTACAACCCAAGACGGCACACAAATTTACTACAAAGATTGGGGTTCAGGACAGCCCGTTGTCTTTAGCCACGGTTGGCCCCTCAGTGCCGATGCTTGGGAATCTCAGATGTTTTTCCTCGCGTCTCATGGTTATCGCTGCATCGCACATGATCGCCGGGGGCATGGTCGTTCAAGCCAACCCTGGAACGGCAATGAAATGGACACCTACGCTGATGATCTCGCCACCCTCTTCAAGACCCTGGATCTTCAAAACGCGGTACTGATTGGACATTCCACCGGCGGCGGCGAAGTTGCCCGCTACATTGGTCGCCACGGAACATCACGGGTTGCCAAAGCGGTGCTGATGGGAGCAGTACCGCCAATCATGCTGAAGACAGAGACGAATCCAGGTGGATTGCCCATTGAGGTTTTTGACGGTTTTCGTACAGCATACTTGGCTGATCGCTCGCAGTTTTTTCTGGATGTTGCCAGCGGACCATTCTTTGGCTTCAATCGCCCCGGTGCCAAAATTTCTCAAGGGCTAATCTACTCTTGGTGGATGCAGGGTATGATGTCTGGTCACAAAAATGCCTACGATTGTATTAAGGCATTCTCCGAAACCGATTTTACGGAAGATTTGAAGAAGTTTGATGTGCCGACGCTGATTATTCATGGCGATGATGACCAGATCGTACCAATCGGAGCCTCTGCGCTCCTGTCTGCCAAGCTCGTCAAGAATTCGACGTTGAAGATTTATCCGGGTGGGTCACATAGCCTGGGAGACACAAGTAAGGAGCAACTCAATACAGATTTGCTAGAATTTCTCCAGTCCTGACACTGAGGCATTGATGTAAACCACTCAATCAAAACCCTCAGTTGTTACCATTGATGAGTAGAGTCAATAGAAGCACTGGGGGACGAATCCAAACCCATTTAGGAATCAGAACTGACGAAATTAAAACTGATTAATCAAGAAATTGTTGTCATCGTTGATGTTACAAGTGGGATTAGCAGAGGAACAATCCTGTGATTCTCTAAAAAAGAGAAAAATTGCGAGTACTGCCCGTAGTGAATCAAGATTGGCACTGTTAATGTTGTGGAAACTGGAGAAAAAACCTTTCCCGTAATCCGACTATGTGGTGCGTCTACTCAACTTCGGATTGTTTCCAATGCTTCAATTCCTCATCAATAAATTGGTTCACTAAATCCTGATACATTTTTTCGATTACATCAGCATTTAATCCTTCCTCTTCTGCCCAGACCCGCTGTTGTCGCAATATTGCTTGCAAGCGTTCGGGTGCTCTGACTGTCGTTTCACTTGTCTTAAATGTTGAGCGTGAAGACGTTAGGGCTGAACTTCGCGTAGCCGACGTTCCAAAAAGCGACGCTCACTGTCATTGGTTACTAATTCTAGTGCCCTTGTATAGCTCCGCGATGCTTCTTCTAATGCTTTGACACGCCGGAATAAATCTGCACGGGTGGCGTGAAAGAGATGATAGCTATCGAGTTCTGGGGCAAGTTGATCAATCAGCCCAAATGCGGATTGAGGACTGTCTGCCATGGCGATCGCCACCGCTCGATTCAAAGTCACAACAGGCGAAGGTTGCAAGCGTTCCAACACTTCGTAGAGTCGTACAATTTGTGCCCAGTCGGTTTCTGCGGCACGAGATGCCTGACAGTGAAGGGCAGCGATCGCCGCTTGTAGAGCATACACTCCCGTTCCGCCACGCAATGATTCTTCCACCAGAGGCAATGCTTCAGCAATCTGTTGGTGGTTCCAACGGCTCCGATCCTGATCTTCTAGCAGAATTAGATCGCCCGCTTCATCCAAACGAGCATCACGCCGCGAGTCGTGCAGTAACATCAATGCTACCAGTGCGGTAACTTCTGAGGGCGGTTGGGGTGCCATTAATTGCCGCACTAACTGTCCTAGGCGAATTGCTTCAGTGCAGAGGTCAGCCCGCACGATCGACTCTCCTTTGGTTGCGGCATAGCCTTCATTAAAGATGAGATAGATTACCTTCAGTACCGCCTCTATCCGAGGAGGGAGATCGGTTGTTTCTGGTACTTTGTAGGGAATACCCGCGTCTCGAATTTTGCGTTTGGCACGAACTAATCGTTGTGCCATCGTTGTAGTTGGAACGAGAAAGGCGCGGGCAATTTCATCGGTTTCCAGTCCTCCTAGCATTCGTAGCGTCAAAGCCACCTGAATCTCGATTGCCAGTGCGGGATGACAACAGGTGAAGATTAATCGTAGGCGATCGTCTGCAATTTCATCACTGTCGTAGGTTGGTTCTTCGCTCGACGGAATTAACCCCGATGCCGCGTACCACTCCAATTTTTCCGTCAGTCGGGTTCGTCGTCGCAGGCGATCGATCGCTTTGTATCGCGCAGTGCGGATAATCCAGGCACGGGGAAGCTCCGGGATACCATTGGTTTCCCACTGATTCACTGCCGCTGCAAATGCTTCCTGTGCTGCTTCTTCAGCTAGATCAAAATCTCCTACCAGTCGAATTAGGATGGCAACAATTCGCCCCCATTCCGTCTTATAGACAGAAGCGATCGCCTGAGCCACATCGGATTTTGCAGTTGGAGTCGTACCTGTCATAAAAAGACACAAAAGTTTTTTGGACAAGGTGTCGATTTGGGCAGTCGCCGTTCGACTGACTGACAAAGGTGAGCTAAAGTTCAATTGTACTAAACAAAAAATTTTGGGCAAGGTGTCGATTTGAGCAATTCCCATTCGACTTAACGACAAAGGAGACAACCGAATGAAATATTTGCTGCTGATCTATATGGACGAAAACGCCATGAGCGACACTGAGCGGGAGCATTGCTACGTGGAGTCTGCCCAAGTCGCTCAGGATCTCCATACAAAGGGACAATTTGTGGCATCGGCTCCCCTCCATCCCGTTGCAACGGCGACCAGTATCCGCGTCCGTGACGGTAAATCGCTTGTGACCGATGGTCCCTTTGCTGAAACTCGTGAACAATTAGGCGGGTTCTACCTGGTCAATGCTCAGGATTTGGATGAAGCCATTGCGATCGCCACCCGCCTTCCAGGTGCAAAAGTGGGCACGGTTGAGATTCGCCCCGTTCTTGAAATTGCGGGATTACCAGCACAGTGATGACCATCAGCTAGCCATTCAACTCAAAACCACTCAACAGGAGATTTCACAATGAAAGTCATGGTCTTCGTCAAAGCCACCCAAGACTCTGAAACTGGAGTTATGCCGAGCGAACAGCTTTTGACCGAAATGGGGCAGTACAACGAAGAATTAGCCAAGGCAGGTATCTTGCTTGCCGGTGAAGGTCTTCATCCTAGCTCAAGAGGGGCGCGAGTTCACTTTTCAGGAACGGAACGCACTGTCATCCAGGGACCCTTCGCTCCACCGCAGGAGCTAATTGCAGGGTACTGGCTGTGGCAAGTTAACTCCATTGAAGAGGCGATCGCCTGGGTGAAGCGATGCCCAAACCCAATGCCCGGAGACTCTGAGATTGAAATTCGTCCTGTATTCGAGGCAGAGGATTTTGGTGAAGCCCTGACACCCCAATTAAGGGAGCAGGAAGACCGCATTCGTGCCCAGGTTGAAACGCGACAGCAAGAGTAATGTCATCTGCAAACGACCAGCCAAATTCACCAAAGGAATCTGTCATGAAAATTAATTCTTATCTCATGTTCAACGGAAACTGTGAGGCAGCGTTCAAATTCTACGAGCAATGTCTGGGTGGCAAAATCACCATGATGATGACGCACAAGGAAGCACCTTCCGCAGAACAAATTCCCTCGGAGTGGCAGGACAAAATTATGCACGCTTGTCTGGATTTGGGCGTTGGCGGAGCCTCTCCTTTGGAGAATCGCCTCCTGATGGGTTCTGACTGCCCACCGGGATATTTTGAACCCCCTCAAGGCTTCTACGTTCAGGTGAGTGTATCCGAACCCACCGAGGCAGAAAGACTTTTTCATGCTCTGGCAGAAAACGGCAGAGTGAAAATGGCGATCGCGCAAACCTTCTGGTCAGTCCGCTTTGGCATGTTAATTGACCAGTTCGGGACACCCTGGATGGTCAACTGTGAGCAGGTTACTTGAGTTTTTTATTATGGAGGTTCGCAATGATTCAGAACATAATTGCACATCCAGAAGTCGTTGGAAGAGACGAGTGGCTGACGGCTCGTAAAACGTTACTGGAACACGAAAAAGAGTTGACTAAGCAGCGCGATCGCATCAATGCGGAACGACGCAGGCTACCCATGGTCAAGCTTGACAAGGAATACACCTTTGAAGGATCGAATGGTTCTGCCAAACTGATTAATTTGTTTGAGGGACGCACCCAACTGATCATCTACCACTTCATGTTCGCTCCCGAATGGGAGAAGGGGTGTATGGGTTGCACAGGCTTTGTTTATTCGCTGGGCAATCTATCGATGCTGAACGAACGCGACACGACCTTTGCGTTAGTTTCTCGTGCGCCGCTCCCTAAACTGGAAGCCTATAAGCAACAGAAGGGATGGACGCTGCCCTGGTATTCATCATTTGGCAGCGACTTTAACTACGATTTCCATGTCACGTTGGACGAAACCATTGCGCCGATCGAATACAACTATCGAGACAAGGCAGAGTTAGAGGGATTGTACGGACACAGTGTAGAAGGCGAAAGCCACGGACTCAGCGTTTTCTTCCGTATGGGTGACGATGTGTTCCACACCTACTCGACCTACGCTCGTGGCGTTGAATCTCTGACCAATTCCTATAGCCTGCTGGATGTGACTCCCTATGGACGGCAGGAAGACTTTGAAGACTCACCCCCTGGGTATCCGCAAAAGCCAACCTATGGATAGAGACACGGCACTTCTACGGTAGTGCGATCGCACTCTTCATCATTCATCACAAAGAGACAAAAAATGGAAACGACTCAAACCGAACCAACCTCAACCATGCCTGCTCAACCTCAAAAAGAACATCAGTGGCTCCAGAAACTCGTCGGTGAGTGGACCTATGAGAATGAAGCAATGATGGGACCTGATCAACCTCCCCTAAAATCAACGGGAACCGAAACGGTGCGTTGCCTTGGGCACGGCGAAAGCCGCTCGCTGGGTGGACTCTGGTTTCTGGCGGAAGGACAGGGTGAGATGCCGTGTAGTGGAGCCCCTGCAACGACGCTGATGACCCTGGGCTACGATCCCCAGAAGCAACGGTATGTGGGCACCTGGATCGGCTCAATGATGACGTATCTCTGGATATACGATGGTGAATTGGATGCCTCTGAAACGGTATTAACGTTACACAACGAAGGACCATCCATGTCAGGTGGAGACAAGATGGCAAAATACAAAGATGTGATCGAGTTCAAGAGCGACGATCACCGAGTCTTGACCTCCCACCTATTGACAGATGATGGACAGTGGCAGCAGTTCATGACTGCCCATTATTGGCGCAAGCAATCAGACGGATTGTTCCATTGACGCAACCAAGCCCTGCACACAGACCCAGCCACAGCATAACATCTGGCATCGCTCGGAATAGTTGCGGGTAGTTGAAGATGCGATCGCTCATCATCCCCACTAACCAGGGCATCACCAGCACTATAACGAAAGGAAAAAACATCCATGCGATACTCAAAAATATCTGCCATTTGGGTGTCGTGTGGATTGTTCGTTTCCACTGGGAAAAATATAGGAGACTGCGAACTGCCAATGCCACACCAATGACTGTTAACACTGCAAGACTGATACCCCAGAGATTAATGCTGAAACCATTTGGAGGAAGCGTTCCATCCGTCAGCAATTGGATTAATCCAGTTTTGATTTGTGGTAAGGCAAACGCAATCAGTGGCATTGAACTGATATTATAGAGCAGAGCAATTCCATACTTTTCGTTCGGCAATACAGCGGCATCCACATAGAATACAGACAAGATACCATTATGTTGAAGTATTTCTCTGTCGTTTTCCGTTGTTGCAAACCACCCCATTGCGTAAGAACTTTTTAGTTGCGGTGGAGGCGTTTGCATGAGGGTTATGCTTTCTTGAGTCAACAGTTGCTTGTCTTCAAATCGTCCTCCATTACTGTGCAGAATCAGATACTTCGCCATATCTTCTGCGGTAGAAATAACACCAGCATTGCCACCCAGATAACCTGATAGTTCTGGAGCCGCAAACGGAATTGCGAACACCATTAAATGTCCCGTTGCCATACGATCGCCGCGCTGAAGTGCCTCAGCCATTGTTGTGGCATGAAATGTCTGGGACATCTGAAGTGGTGTGAAAATATGCGATTGCAAATATTCTCCAAAAGACTGACCAATGACTACTTCCACCACTCGCGCCAAGACATCATAGTTGGGATTGAAATAGTGAAATTCAGCGCCAGGAGCCGCAACAAGATGGGCGTTATGCAGGCTGTTTACTCGTTCTGCATTGTTTGTCGGTGGTGGTTGCAGCGATTCCGAGAAACTCCAGTCAGACAATCCACTGGTGTGATTCAACAATTGACGAATTGTGATCTGGGCAGCCGTTTTAGTATCAGCCAGAGTGAAGTCTGGTAGGTATTGTTTCACAGGGGCATCTAGGTCAATTTTTCCAGCTTCTACTAATTGCAGCACTGCGATCGCTGTAAAAGATTTGCTCAGCGACGCGATCGGAAATTGGGTCTGTGGCGTGACAGGTTGCTGAGCGTTCGATTTTCCATAGCCTTTGACATGCAACACCTGATTTCCGTATGTAATTGCTAAAGCTAGACCAGGGATGTGTTGAGTGGTCATCTGGTGGGTAATGAAGCGATCGATTTTCATTTCAAGGGTTGACTGGGCGGCATGGATTCTCAATTGGAACACCAACGCGATCAACGTCCCCAATAGAAGTAATCTGTAGCGCAGCCTCATTCTGTTTTTCATCCTTGTCTGCCCTCCGAAATCCAATGAAAGATGATGAATAACCTTTGCGTTACTGAGTTTTTGATGGGCTGTGTTCAACATCTCGGATGAAATATCAACACCTGTCATTTGAAGGACTGAATGAATGGTTTGAGCCAGGTTCAAGCTGAGTGCTGCTGTACCGATGCCACAATCGCAAATATGGGAGTTGTCCTTCCAAAGAGACAGCATTCTTGTGTTCTCAAGTAATTCCCACATTGCTCGATAAGCATGACCATAGCCCAAAAGACACAAATTCTGATGCCACCAGAAAGCTGACTGATCATAGGTTCGGGAGAGTTGTTGAGTGGTGAGATAAATTTGCTGAATGGAAATCTGCCACCATCCGAATGTCCATTCCATATTGAAACCTCTTTGACGTACAACTGTATATTCACAATCGCTCTCAAATTTAGTTTTATCCCTGACCAAACGGATAGTTGAGCGGATAGTTGTACTCTTTGAACGCTATTGATTTAGAATCTGTCGAATGTCCTCTGGAATAGACATTTGTTCTAAATCATTCACGTTACTTTTCCACCCCTCAAGTATCGGAATTGTCCATACAGAAGTGTTAACGGGGCGGCAATGAGAACTGGCATGATTTGCCCTCTGATCTCTCGAAAATCTCTCTGTCTCCAAGCAAGTTTCAACATATTCCAGTGAGCGATCGTATTAGCAACGGTATCCCGCTGCCCCAGAATATGAGCGCGTTGCAGTGCAGTCCATGCAGTCTCAAAATCCTGGGCTGCAATCGCTGTTTTTGCTTTCTTAAGTTCGGCATTAAAGTGTTCTCGTAAAACGGCTTTCATCATTTCCTCCGCTAGGTCGTGGGTAGGTTTGTGAGTTGTTCTAAGGTGAAGTAGTACGAAGCATCTCCCGTTCTAAACAATCCATACCAGGCTTCTAAAACAGGAGGTTCGTAGAGGTCGAGCTTTTTGAAGATGTGGTAGGCAAACTCAAGAGGTGCGGTGGAATTTGCCATAATCACATTACCAGAGGTGACAACAGGCTGATTTTGATACAGGGCTGCTCCTTGATAATTTGTTGCTTGCAGATACTCTGAGGCATTGCTGGTGTGAGGGATATCATCCAAAATGCCAGCACGAGCCAATCCTGCGGTAGCACCACAGATTGCAGCAACCGGAATATTCGCTGCCAATAATGCTTTCGCGGATTCCAAAATTTTCGAGTTTTTACCCCTGTCCCAGGCTTCACCTCCTGGCAAAATCAACATGGCTCCGGGTTCCAGTTCATTGAGGACAATGTCAGGAAGAATCGTGATCCCACCGATCGTAGTGACAGGTTCAGCATCTAAACCAACCGTTTGGATCTGATACCGTCCAGGCTGTTTTTGCATATCTGGATTATTAATTCCAGCGACGACATATCCTGTTTCCCAATCCGCAAGCGTATTGAAGACAAATAGATGAACGATTTGCTTTTCCATAAAGCAACTCCTAATCTTTTAGACCCAATGCTCCCATGATTCTCTGGTCAACTGCCACTTAATCTGGCTCCACCCTTGCATCTGCATCCAGTCAGAACCGAGTTGTGTAGCGATCGCCCGGAATCCGTAACGTTCTGCTAGCCGGGATACTCTCAGGTTAGCATTTACAGAAATACCGATAATTTCCTCTAGTTCTAAATCACGGAACCCAAAATCAATCAACGCTTTCCCGATTTCGATCGCATAGGCGTAACGCCCCCAGTACTGAGGTGCTAACTCAATTCCAAGTTCTGCCTGCCCAGCCGCATCGCCATCCTGTCGCAATCCGCCACAACCAATTAACGCCAGATTGCGGTGATCCACGATCGCCAACTGGTAGTTGCGTCGAGGAACTTCGGTTGACCACTGTATGAATCGTTGAAGCAATTGATGAGTAAAATCAGGTGCCACTTCTTCCGGTGAACAGAACTCGGCATAACGAGGGTCAGCATGATAGGCAAGGAATGCAGGCTCATCCTCCTGAACAAAATCACGGAGAAGAAATCGTTTAGTGATAATCTCCACAGTTTCCTACTCTTGGCTGTTTAATTATGAGGTTGAGTTGGCAGAAATCCCGTCTCGTTGAGCAGCAGTCGTAGTTTGGCATGAGGGAATGGCGTATCCTTCTGGTCGTTTTCTCACATCTCAGCAAAGAAGTCTTGCATCAGTGCAATAATGGCACGATATTTGATGATGCTGGAAACATAAAACTCATCTAAAACCAGGTCTCCATCCGCCTGAATCTGCTGAATGTTATCGAGTAATATGGCTCCCACTTCGTAAGGTTGTAAACCGTCTTTGATGCCATATTTCTTCATAATCCTGTACTTATCCTTCTCGGAACATGCGTTGTAGGGCGATCGAATCAAATGTCCCAAATTTCGCAGGACTTCCCCATAGTCATACAAACTGTTTTGTTCAAAGAAAATTTCTTCCTCTTCTGTCAACGCAAAACTCTTGTCAAGTGCCAACCCAAAATCAGTCAAATAAACCTGTTCACCGTCCGTCAGGATATTACGGAAATGTGCATCAAAGTGGATGATTCCTTTCGTTCTTAGGAAGGCGATCGCCCTCCATAAACTATTAAGCGTTTTCTCAAGTTGATTGGGGTTCTCTTGCAACCATGTCTCTAGAACGTAGGGAATATACTCCAAAAATAGAACTAATTCGTACCTGGCATTTGCCCTGTCCAAAACATATTTCTTGACATTGGCGTGTTTTCCCCAGCGTTCTATATCGATTTCTGAATCTGAACACTCTTTAGCGAGAGGAAGCATCCGATAATGATACATCAATGGAAAGTTAGCGCAAGCTTCGCTGTTGCCGGAGGCAATCGCTCCTTCCAGTACCCACTGAGTTATTTTGAGATGGGTTGTCAGTTCACGGAAAACTCCTAAACCAGTAGAAGCAATGCCATAGTGATAACCAGTCGGAAGGGCATAAAGATTTTTGGTAGAAAACAGATTTTTGTGTTCAGCATCTGTGACCGGAACACGTTTCACAAACACTTTGGATTGTCCAAAGACAAGAATGTGATTCGTTCCCCAGCCTGTACTTGATTCTTTTGACTCACTCTGGTCAAACAATGAATTTAGCTTTTTATGATCCAACCGAGAAATGAGTGAACTAATTTCAAAATATTTCTGGCTTCTAAGTTCTAAAGAATTGTTGGTCATTGATTATTACCAGAACTACAAGAGAGATCGATTTTGAGTTCCTTCACCAGGCGTGATAAATAACACTGAACTGGGAGTATGAACCCTTGCCGTATGCCATACTCCGCGTGGAACCAGAATGTATTGACCAGGGGTGTTGAGAGACACGACTTCCTCACCTCCATCTTGCTCCAGCACGAAATCTACTTGTCCGGATAACAGGCACACAAATTCTTCTCCGGCAGGGTGTCTTTCCCAACTATCCCAGTCTTGCTCGAAGGTGTAGTGGGAAATCAATCGCTTTCCCTTGAAGCCTCCAAATTGCTGTTCTAGCTTTTCGTAGAAGCGATCGCCCACTGCGATCGGAATTGCATTATTCGCATCATCAAGTACAACAAAGCTTGAATTAATATTTTGTGGAGTGACTTGAGCCATGATTTAATTACTCCTGCTGTAAGAATAAATAATGATCCATTGTGGAAACCAACTAACGCCTTGCGTCCGTCTGCTAAAAAGTTAGGTTTCTGGAACATCTATACCCAATCTTCAACGGTTAACGCCCACCGTTCATGGTCGCGCCATTCTTCGTTGATTTTTAGGTATCGTCGAGAGAATCCTTCCTTCGTGAAACCGAGACGCTCTACCAAATGAATGGATGCCCTATTTTGGGGCTGAACATTGGCTTCAACTCGATGCAAACTGAGTGTATAAAAAGCGTAATCAATCGCCAAACGCACACCTCTGACATCAATCCCTGACCTGAAAAATTTACGTCAACATAATAACCAAGGTAAGCATTTTGAAACGCGCGGTAGAAGATTTGGCTCAAATTTACGACTCCAATAATCTCATTGCTATTTGAATGACAAATGAGCAAGCCTTCAAAGTCCTCATTTTGGCAACGATTGATGTAGTTTTTGCACTCCTGCTCATTGAGTGGAGGAAAAGCCCAGGGGAAATGGAACTCCTGACTTCTTTGGTGAAGGGCTAGCAATGTCTGACAATCTTCTTCGGCTGGTCTTCTGATAAAAACGCGAAGCGGCATGGAGATTCCTGGCTCTGTAGTTGCTACCAATCATTTCGTCATGTACTCCTTATGTTCTATCGCGGGTTGGGGAAGCGTGACTTGATTTACGTGCTGAAATAAACAGAAAAAGAGGAATTCTTAAACGTCGCTCATATTCCTCCTGACTTGAGAAGTTTTGGAGCTGAGGGCGTGATTCCCGGATGCGTTCTAGCTGAAAGCTAGTCATTGTGATCAGATCAAAATATTCCTCTAACGTGCGGTGATACTTCGTTACCTCATGTCCAAGCCATTGATGTGCTCTTGCGCCCGGTTTGAAGTAATCATCTACCAGCCACGTGGTGCGACGACCTCCTGCTAAGCTTGCAAAGTTAGAGGTAATCACAGGATGCTCCACCGAGAAAATCATTCGACCACCGGGACGAAGTGCTTGATACGCTTCCTGAAAGACAGGTTTGAGGTTTTCAACATACTGGAGAGCCAGTCGCGAAGATATCAGATCCGCCTGTTCGCTCTGTGCCTTCCAGGTTTCTAGTCGCTCATGATGCACTTTCCCTGATGTATTGGTTAGTTGCGCTAAAGCAAGGTCAACCATTGCTCTAGAGGCTTCGATACCAATGTAAGAGTGTGCCCCTTGTAAGAGTGCATCTTTTCCAAACGATGCATCTCCACAGCCAAGATCAATGATGTCAAGCTGGTTGAAATTGTCTACAAGATCTAGAAAAATTGGACGTTCAAGCGTGTCATTAGGATTATCGGGTTGAATACGATGTGCAAAATACCTTGCTCTTATATCTGGATTGTCGTAAAACTCTTCATGGTTTGACATAGATTCCCTGATAGATCAGTTTACATATATCTGTGAAAGGATGATTTTTCCCTAGCGGTTTGTTTGTTTGAATAGTCCGGCAGCTAGCAAAACAATACCCATTAAAAAGAGATAAGCGTTTTGAAGGAGATAGCTGTCAGCAATGATTCTTCTTAAGGCAATGATCTCTGGACTATCCGTTATGACTCTACCGCGTTGATTAACCAGTGATGAGATTAATAGATTGAGACGAAGGTTAACCAGTGACGGCAGGAAAAACAGAACGATGAAAGCGATCGCAATCAAAATGATGCCAATCCTAATTAAGTTGGAACTGGAAGAAAAACGTCGCATCATGGTTGATTCATTGGAAAAAGAGAACTTGCGAGAGTCATCCTTGATTGGTTATCCTGTCACTTTGTCTTCTGCTAAATGAGTTTAATCTTCATCTCTCCTGCTCCCAAAGTTGGGGATAACGATCGATCGCCCCATAATCGTCCACCTCTAAAACATCTGCATAGCCTACATCTGGTGATGTGTACTCGTAGCGATCGTAGGATAATCGGTGGTAGTTTTGTTCCAATCGTTTCAGCGTAAAGTCTGGAAAATCTAACCATGCAGCAGGGGCTTGCGATCGCGCTCCAACCGCTAACGATAACCGACGAATGGCAATTAAATTGGTGGCTGGTGTAAAACCCAGATCCAGATCAATGCAGTCTGCTGCTTCCTGTAATTCTATGTCATTGATACTCCAGTGATGATTTGGAGTACGAGCGATCGCCAGAATAACAACGGATTTACCGACATAACCTGAAACGTTTGCGGTGCGGGTTTCCCAGTTGCTATCAGTATTCACTTCGTAGGATAGAAGGCAGGGCTTTTGCTCGAACAGGAAGATGGCTGTTCCAGATAGTTGCCAACTATCACTAGACTTGCGAAGACAACAACTATCGTGTCCAGGGCAATCTAACCTGCGCCAAAGAATCGTATGTTCCAGGGAACTCATCGACCTCTACAGTTTTGATGGAGCATTGAGTGCCATTGTGAACAAGGCTGCTGCGATAAATGCGGCGATCGCCCGTACATGATTCCAAAACGTCCAGTTTGTCAGGTATCTAGCCCAGAGAGTTGCACCTTCTGAACTGTTGGGATTGGCAACCGCTAACGCATCATTCAGCGGAACGTTGAACACCATCGTCACTCCAAAACAACCGACCAGGTAAAACAAAGCACTGACCAGCAAATAAGCCGCGCCGGGTTGTTGCCATCGGAGGAGTGAAGAGGCAATTAAAATCAGACAAACAAGGCTCGTCCCCAAAAATGCAGTCATAAACCAGGGATTAATCACCGTGATGTTGATGGCTTGCATCGTGGCAATTCCCTGTGCTGATGGTTGTTGAGCCAGAGCCTTCATCACAAAGGTCGAGAAGGCGAAAAATACTCCAGCGATTAACCCACATCCAAGGGCTGCAAGCAGTTTCAGAATATACAGATATGTAATCCCTACCATAATCAGTACTGACTCCTATGCAGCAACCAGTTCAGTAGACTTGTTGCGGAATAGGAGATAATCAAGATAACTTCATCGAGTTTGAGCCTGCATGATCAACCTCCATCGTGCCTTGAATAACGAGCGTTTGCTGCGTGCTCTGACCGGTCTAAACCGGAAAGCTTTTGATGAGCTATTGCCAGCGTTTAATCAGGCATGGGATGCCCAAATGCGAGCGCAGGTGCGACAACGTGCCCCGGGGGGAGGACAAGCGGACAAAGCTCGATTGTCGAGTATGTCAGAGAAACTGTTCTACATCTTGTTCTACTTCAAGTGTTACCCCACCTTTGATGTGGCGGGATTTCTGTTTGACTTTGACCGGAGCCAAGCCCACCGCTGGATGCACCGACTGCAACCGATACTCGAAGCAGCCCTGGGGCAAACGATGGTACTGCCGGAACGAAAACTCGAACGGATTGAGCAGTTTTTGCAACGCTACCCGGAAGTCAAAGAAGTGATGATTGATGGGACAGAGCGACCGATTGCTCGTCCAAAAGACCAAGAGCGGCAACAGGAGCATTATTCGGGAAAAAAGCGGCGATACACTCGGAAGCATCTGGTGGCGGTGGATGAAGGCAAACGGGTATTGGTACTCACTCAAGCCCGAGAGGGAAAAGTGCATGATAAGCGGTTGCTCGATGAGGTAGAGATGGTTGAGGGAATTCCCGATGAGATTGTGATTGCCGTCGATTTAGGCTTTTTAGGGTTACAGAAGGAGTATGAGAACATTGAGATGCCTCACAAGAAACCGCGAGGAGGCAGCCTCAGCGAAGAGCAGAAACAAGAGAATCGTGAGAAAAGTAGTCGGCGGGTGCGATGCGAGAATGCATTTGCGGGAGTGAAACGATACAGGATTGCCAGCGATGTGTACAGAAATCGTGTGAGTGATTTTGATGACCGTTCGATGTTGACGGCGACGGGGCTATGGAACTTCTATTTGATGGTCGCTTAACTTCGACGGAAGTAACAAGAGCAGCACATTTCCCTTAAAAATTCTTATTCCGCAACAAGTCTACTGTTTAAGTAAGAAGTTTCGGCTTCATATCACTTCAGCCAGGGAATAAGTGTTAGTTTCAGAATTAATTGGTACCTTTTCTTCAAATCGGTCTGACCAACTACAGCAAGCGATCGTCAGCCAGTCAAATTATGCGATTAACCCTCGTCCAGTGACCACAGCTATCCACGAGTTCCCGATGAGCTTGACATTTAATACACAACACAAATTTCACACCATTTGCCAGGTCATTTCCTGCCCTGCCCCCAGAGGAACAAGCCCAGATTCCATAAATGGAACTTCATCAGGAACGCGCCAGGCCGTTTTGGACAAGGTAATTCGCTCTGTATTGCGCGGCAATCGATAAAAATCTGGGCCATAGAAGCTAGCAAATGCCTCCAGTTTATCCAGGGCATTCATGCTTTCAAATGCTTCGGCATACAACTCCAGGGCATGCAGAGCCGAAAAGCATCCGGCGCAACCACAGGAACTTTCTTTGCTGGTGCGGGTATGGGGAGCACTATCGGTGCCCAGAAAGAACTTCGGGTTCCCCGATGTGGCTGCTTGCAACAAAGCCTGACGATGCTCCTCCCGTTTCAAAATGGGCAGGCAATAAAAATGGGGGCGAAGACCGCCTTGAAATAAGGCATTACGGTTAAACAACAAATGTTGTGGCGTAATCGTTGCCGCGATGGTATCGGCAGACAGAACATACTGCACCGCATCGGAGGTGGTGATATGCTCAAGCACTACCCGCAGGTTGGGGAATCGCTGCTTGAGGGGAATTAAATGTCGCTCAATGAACGCTTTCTCCCGATCGAACGTATCAACATCGTGATCAGTCACTTCCCCATGCAGTAATAGCGGGATGTCCACCTGCTGCATCGCTTCAAAGACGCGATCGCACTTCCGAATGTCTGTCACACCAGAGTCCGAGTTGGTGGTTGCTCCGGCCGGGTAGTACTTAACTGCTTTGATAAACTGGGATTCTTTTGCCTGGAAAATGTCGTCGGGGCTAGTATTGTCAGTGAGATAGAGGGTCATCAAGGGCTCAAACTGTTTGCCCTCTGGAATAGCGGCGAGGATACGATCTCGATAGGCTACCGCATCTGCCACCGAGCGAATGGGGGGCTTTAAGTTCGGCATGATAATCGCACGGGCAAACTGCCGCACCGTGTAGGGCAGAACCGCTTTCAGGGCCGTACCGTCGCGGAGATGCAGATGCCAATCGTCAGGTCGGGTGATGGTAAGCTTTTGCATCCTTTCAGTATAAAACGGCAATCAGGGGTTCAGGATCATCGAGGCGATTCTCCAGATCGGGTGATTAAACAGTGCTCTGTGGCATTCCGTAGCTAGTGACCGGAGATGTTGAGCAACCGCCGATTGGAGCGAGTGCCGTGATCCCTACACCAGACAAGCCGAGTCCCTTGCCCTGACGCGAATCGGCGAACCGCCCCACCTATAGCCGGTAATTACTCCACCTCTAAGCTGAATCATTCATTCATACTTCGTTACATTAAGACTATGAAGCCTAAGGACGGTCATAAGCGTCCATCTATTCGGAGGTATCCGATATGAATAATATTCGTGTCGGCAGTTTGTTTGGGATTCCGTTCTACGTCAACCCGTCTTGGTTTCTGGTGCTGGGATTAGTGACTTTGAGTTACGGGTCGGGACTCGCCGCCCAATTTCCCACACTCCCGCCCGGAGTTGCCTGGAGTTTGGGCTTGACCACGGCATTGCTCTTATTCGGCTCTGTGCTCGCGCATGAATTGGGTCATAGCTTTGTCGCCTTGAAACAGGGCATTGCGGTGCAGTCCATCACGCTGTTTTTATTTGGTGGCTTAGCCAGTTTAGAAAAAGAATCAGACACCCCTGGCGATGCCTTCTGGGTGGCGATCGCTGGTCCCCTGGTGAGTTTCTTGATTGCAGCCGGGGTAACGGTGATGGCTGGGTTCACCGGAATTTCGGGACCCCTGGCGGTCATTTTAGGAGTGCTGGCTTCGGTCAACCTGGCATTGGGATTGTTTAACCTGATTCCGGGCTTACCCTTGGATGGGGGCAATATTCTGAAGGCATTGGTCTGGAAACTGACGGGCAACCCTTACAAAGGCATGCAATTTGCTGGACGGGTGGGTCAGGTGTTTGGTTGGGTGGCGATCGCCTCTGGTCTTCTGCCCTTAGTCTTGTTTGGTGCCGGAGTGAATTTCTGGAATGTGTTGATTGGTTGGTTCTTGCTGCAAAATGCCGGCCAAGCGGCTCAATATGCCACTGTGCAAGATCGCTTAGCTGGGTTAACAGCCGCAGATGCCGTGATTGCCGAAAGTCCGGTTGTTGCAGCGTCTTTGACCTTGCGAGAGTTTGCCGATCAGCGGGTTTTGGCCAACCGCAACTGGCGAAAGTTTCTGGTCGCGGCTGAGGATGAACAACTGCTGGGCACGATTGCCGTGGATGACCTGAGAACAATTCCCAGTGACCAATGGGCAGACACAACAGTGCAAGCTCTCATGACACCGATTGAATCGTCGCTGGTCATCGACAGCGATCGCCCATTGTCGGATGTAGTGAAGTTGTTGGAAGAGCGCCAAATTACAGCCATGTCGGTTGTGCGCGAAAATGGCCGTCTCGTTGGCTTACTCGAGAAAGCGGCGATTATCCAGTTACTCCAACGAGATCCCGTCGCCACTCCGGCTTAGCTCGTTCATTGTCAGTCGGTTGCTGATTGCAAAATCACGTTCCCCCCACCTAGAATTTCGGTCTAGGTGGGGGGATTGCTGAGTGATTGCTGTTTGGCGAAACAGTGCTGAACGTGAGAGATTTCACGCCTGAGGAGATGCACTAAAGTCTGCTTCGTGCCTTCATCTGAAGCCAGTTTAATCAAAGATTCATAAGTCTGACGTGCGCCAGCCTCGGCTGCAATGTTTGCCGTATATGACATCAGATTCAAAACCACCAACCTGCTCTAATACCTTAAACCCAAGCTATCTGTTTAAAGGGCTAGAAGGCACTGGCTGTCGGGCGAACAATGATTTCATTAACATCCACATCATCGGGCTGGGCTACACCGATACCCGGGGAGACGGTGCCCATCAAACGGCGATCAGTCAGTTAGAATTCATGCGGGAATCGGCTGCTTCCACCGCAATCCGTGGTGTCTTTGAACCGGTTCTCGCGATCGTGATTCAGGGCAAAAAAGAAGCCTTGCTGGGTGAGGAAACGTATCAGTATGGTGCCGCTCAGTATCTTGTCATCTCGGTGGATTTGCCGCTGAGTGGATTTGTGACAGAAGCGACACCAGACAAGCCCTATTTAGGGTTTAAGTTCAGCCCTCTAAAGGTCATTTGAGAGCTTCTTAATATTTTCTATCATCCCTGTTATCACTGGCTTTCAGACTTCTATTCTAAAAGCTGAACGTTTAACACCCACGTTTGAGCCATGATTTTGGGAGAAGTGTTTGAGCGGTTCATCACTGAGAGTCCGTTCAGCGTGATGCTGAGGGTGCAGCTAGAACAGAGTCTGCCTGCTGAAGAGGTTGATGCGTTGTTTGAGCAGCAAGCCCAACGACAATATCACCGGGAATTGTTGTTTTCGACGGTTGTGAATTTAATGAGTCTGGTGGTGTGTGGCATTGTACCGTCCGTCAACGCGGCCTACCAAGCCAAAGCCAAGGGCATCGGGGTGACCATTCAGTCGGTCTATAACAAACTCAATGGGATCGAGCCTCAGATTGTCGAAGCCTTACTGCGGCATGTGGTCAAGCGGGTGCAAGGATTAGTGGAGGTGCTGGGTAGCACTCTCCCCCCGTTGCTAGAAGGCTACCGCGTCAAAATCCTCGATGGCAATCATCTGGCGGCGAGCGAACGCCGCTTGGAGGTACTCCGTTCCATCAACAGTGCGCCTCTGCCGGGTCATGGGCTGGTGATTTTAGATCCAGCGTTGATGTTAGCAATCGATGTATTTGCCTGTGAGGATGGCCATGCCCAGGAGCGGTCGCTGTTGAGTCGTGTGTTGGCGACGGTGGCGAATGGCGATTTGTGGATTGCTGACCGCAATTTTTGTACCCTGGGATTCCTCTTTGGTCTGCATTGGCGGGGAGGCGCTTTTGTGATTCGTCAACACGGGTTGTTACCCTGGCAAGCGCACACTGAGATGGTTTTCGTGGGTGACAGTGAAACCGGAGCCGTGTTTGAACAATCGGTGCAATTGATTTTCAACGACACGTTAAAGGTGACGCTGCGACGCATTGTGGTGCAACTCAATCAGCCCACTCGAGATGGAGACAGCGAAATTGCCCTACTCTCCAATCTACCGACAGCCAAAGCGAATGGGTTGCAAATTGCCGCACTGTATCAAAAGCGGTGGCGGATTGAACGATTGTTTCAGGTGCTGGAACAATGTTTCCGGGGTGAAATCAACACTCTGGCTTATCCCAGAGCCGCCTTATTTGGTTTTGTCATGGCACTGATTTGTTACAACCTGCTAGCGGTCGCTCAAGCCGCAATGCGGAGTGTGCATGGAGCCGACAAAATCGAAGCGGGCATTTCCCCCTATTATCTAGCCGATGAAGTTCGCCGCGTTTATGAGGGCATGATGATTGCCATTCCTCCACTGCAATGGCAACCGTTTGCTCAACTCGATGTAGACTCCAGCGTTCAATTGCTCCAACAGTTAGCGGCTCAGATGGACTTGGCGAAATTCCGCTCTCACCCCAGAGGAGAGAAAAAGAAAGTCCCCAAACCCGAACGGCAGAAAGACAAACCTCATGTCTCTACTGCTCGATTGCTGAGTGAATCGAAATCTAAAAAAGATAAAAAAGCACCTTGAAAGGGCTGGTGAAGAGGCTTATGCGGGAAAACCGCAGGCAGGCTTTTGTGAGGGAGAGGCTTACAACGATGCAAGGCTGAATCTTGTGGCATTCTCGATACCGAAAGGCGAGAGAAATAGCGAATACGAAGCAAGCCTAAACATCGAAGCAGTCTTTCCTACTCGACAAACTAAACCATCGAGCATCTTTTCTTATCCAGAGAATACGAATGGTGAGTTAGTTGGATACGGAATATTGACAAACAACAAAGATATCTTCGAGTTCGTCAGGGTTGACCTCACTTGCTGTTAGTGTCCAAATGCTGGAGTCATTGACTTCGCTGGATAAATTAACAGGTGCCCAGGGTAAGGGGCGATCGGGCGGGGTAGGGGTGAAGTTGTTCACATCTACGGGTTGACTATCAGGCGGGGCAAGGGTCACGTTGTCAGGTCTGCTTTCAATTCCCTCTTTAAGTTTCAGGTGAAGTTCGATTGAATTGATGGTAATTGTTTTCCTTTGGAACAGGAAAGGAAATCGTTCCTTGTTTAGAGTTAGTTCTAGCATATGGGGTGATCTCTCTGCTGCTGGATGCAAGAACTGATACCACTCGCCGGGGAACTCATGCTTGGCGCTGAACATACGCATCAGAGGAATTTCTGTCGCAGTAGTTTCAATCATATTTTGAACTGTCCTAGTAGCTGCCTCCCTAAGAACAGATCCACCCTCTCTAGCTGTATAGCGAATATGAAGAATGACATCTGATATGGTTTGGTAGTCGAATTGCTGAAATCCTTGAGGTCGCCCATTAACCAAACGCCAAGGCAATTCAAATCGCCATCTACTGATAGCTCCTGCACCTTCAAAGGGGAGGTATCGCTCATCACGAAAATTGACTTCAAAGAGTCCGCTATCATTTTGAGCATTACTTGTAACAATGGATTGGATTGCTCCGATATTATCCCTGAAGCGCAGGTCTTCTTCTTGTCGAGGATAGTTGTTGGCTCGTTCCAGGGAAGCATTGCCTGAGACTATGCTGCTGGTTCGAATTGAGTTCTTAAGAAGCGTTAGGGTGCAATTAACGCTAACGTAGGGACCAGTAACACAGGGAATAGTTAAACTCACTGATTGAATTCGGCGTAAATAGTGTCCAGGTCCATCCAGATCAAATAGTGTTTCGGGAATGTTTACTTCACAAACACCAGTTTCTCGAAGTTGCAGGAGTGCGAAGGGATTAAGCAATGCTAGAGAAATGTGTTTGGTCATTTCATAGTTGCGGCGGTTTTGCTCCAGATAAGCAATCTCCATTCGTTTGAGGTCTTTATAAAGGCGATCGCCTGACAATAAACCCTTCTTTAAGCTATCCCAATAGCCAAATTGAATGAAATTACTGTTCTCAATCTCTAGCTCATAGCGGAAACACTGTTCTGCCCGTTTTGCTAAGTCATACGCCATCTGGTAGCTCTGGAAATATAGGGTTGAAATCTGGGTAATCATCCAACTATAGAGCTGTTGAGTAGTGTATTTGTCTTTCATAAATTGAAAGACTTCCTGAGAGTTCTGAATCTGAACAATATGACTTTCCAAATCCTTTTCAGCGATTTCAATCCGCACCCTTGCTGCTAGAATTTGTTGACCAACTTGTTCTATCTCTTTTAGAGCTAGGGCAGCTTGATGCTCCCAATCTTCAGCGCGACGCTGATAGCCTGCTTCGATAGAAGCCATTGTCGCAGCATGGGAGTGTTTTGAGGCAAGGTAACTAAGAACTGCACTCTCTGCACGATACATATTTCCAATAAATGTTCCCCCAAACTGGAAAGTTAATTCTGGGCTACTAATCCCTTGAACTCCAAACTTTAGGTCGGGAAATAGATAGGCAATTGACGAAGCAATGTTGAGCAGTTCTGCACCTTCCTGCAAACCACGAGCTAATTCCAATTCGCTAGTGTAAGTTTGTTCTTGCTGATTAGTGTACTCACGACTACTGTAATACTGATGTCGTATATCAGCTAAATCTCTTGATTTTTCTAAACTGATAACTGACTCATTTGCCTCTTCAATCGCTTTTTGCTTCATTTGCTGAATTGATTGAAGTACCTCCACCTCATGCCCGGCTCGAATTAGAGAGAGTTCTTCTGCATCTCGTTTCTCAATCGCTGATAGTAGGCTATTTCCCAATGATTTGACTTCGTTGCAAAGCTCTAATGCCCTTGGCAGCATATAACTGAAGCGATAGTGAGGTAAAGGAGCGTTCAGATCGCTCAAAGCACTACTCAAGTCAATTCCGGCAGCCACAGCTTTAACTAACAAAGCTGGGTCAATGGGCGGTTCAAATAACGCTAGCGATCGCGTCACTCCTTCAATATTCATGCAGTTACGAATTTTGAATAGGCGATCGCCCACTGTATCCCAGTAGCCCAACAGTTTATCGTTAGGGAGAATACAAAAGTAGAGGGTAGGCGTTGGTCGATCAGGGGTAGGAGTTCGACTTACGAACGTCATTGTATTGGCAAGAGCCACAATCGCATTGGCGGGTTGAAGTGCAACCAATTCTTTTTCGCTAGTTTCAAGCGTGACATTATTTCCAATCCTGGACTTTAAGAGTTCTGCTTGAAACACAGCTTTGGGTTTCAGTGCAACTTTCATCTGGTTCTCTAGTGCAATTAAGGGACTGAGTCTTTGATTCGCATCAGAAACCTGAGCATTACTGAGTTCGTCCAGAAGCGATCGCAATTCTGCAAAGCTACGAGCCTCCACATTTCGTGCTTTCACCTGTTCTGGTTTACGTCCCAGAAGTTGGGCTGCCAAAATGTAGAGTTGAGTTGCTTCGTTGATGGACTCGATCGTGTCTTGCTTGAACAGATTGTCACCCCAGGCAATCAGGTTATCCAGGTATTTCATAACAACCAACTGCATGTAGGCAACCGTTCTTAGACGGGCAATTAGATGGGGATTGAATGGGTTTTCCTCCCACTGTTCAATCTGTTCTTCGTATTCTGGATCGCCTTGATTAATCAGGCGAACGATCTCCTGAATCGTAGCTGCACCACTGAATTGATAAAACGGCTTGAGTTTCCAGAAACGACGTTGCCGTTCATCTGTATCTAATCCCTCATCATCGGTTTCTGTGGGGTCAAAAATGTAGTGATACCAGCGTTGGGCTTCTGCAAAACGTTGATTCTGAGAAAGCTGGTTCGCAATCAGCATGGGAATATGAAAGAACAGTTCCCAGTTATATTGGCTATAAGCGCCCTTGTAAGTGAAATCAATATTTTCTATGGGGGAGTTGAGAGGTAAGGGAGACTGAGGACCGTAGATTGCAGAAAACTTAAATGGTGAGTTAGGCGTAAGTTGGCGGTGCAATTCTACTAGTCCTTTACCCTTGGGGTTAGGTTTTAGCAATCCTTCAATTCCAAAACGGTTAACCTGTTCGATGAATAGACAGGTATATGGGTGATAGAAGGTACGAAAATTATATATCTTTAACGGAGTTCCATTGGTAACTATATCAACGTCACGTCTTTCATTTGTAGGTGTTACTCCCGTCAAAGCAGATGGGATGATAGCAAGGGTAGACATTTCGCTAGCTAATTGATCGGTTTCCTCATCTAGTTCTGTAGCAATACGATTGGTTCGATTGATGACAGTATTTTGATCGGTTGCAGTGAAGATGCGATCGCTTCTCCGAGGGGTAGCAAGACGAGTAGTGCGCTCAGGAACAACATCTACACTTCTGTTAACAATGAATTGTTCAGCACGAATTCCTGCTAGTGCTCCCAGATCCAACTGAGAGTTCTCTAACGATCGATAGGTTCTAGAATCTCGGGAGCCAGAGTTAGATTTGTAGACAGTTTCTGGAATTACAAAGAATGTTCGTTCAGCATCCTCATAGAAGAAAGGGGATTGTGAATGAAAATGGAGGTGTTGGTGAGGTGGAGTAGTGTAAAAGGAGGAAGGAGCTTTAGACAGTATCTTTTCAATTTTGCTGTTTTTACTAATAATTTTGCCGTCCGCATCTACCTCAATATACGAAAACATTGTCATTTTTGTAGCTTGCTCAAACTTCATATAGCTTCGGAAGCTAGAGTTAGGTACCCGATAAGGAATAGCTTTCCTAATATGAACTCCAGATTCAGGACTTGAATAGGTATCACGGATAATCACGGGGCTACTGTTACAACCCTCAAAGCGGAAAAATTGATTAGGCTGATTTACATCGAAAGGATTGTTGATTCGGATTCGACGAATCATGCCTGGTAATCTAACAACTTCATAAACACGCCCAATGGGATAATGGAAAAATGGGAAAATCTCCAATCTTCCCGTCGAAGAAACTTTAGCCCAGAAATAATATCTTTTCTGGTCTCCCCTTTCAAATCCTTTACTCATGGAGCGTGTGTTTGTGGAAATATATCCCTCAGATGTTTTGGGTGTACTCCACTTGCCATTTCGCAACTCACTCCAGGAGAGTTTGATTTCCCAATATTTTTCAGGAGAATTGGGAGGACTCGATTCTAATTGCGATGATGAAGGAGTTACAGCTTTCTCTGTAAAGGTGGGCCACAGCAACCAGAGACGACGATTATAAACAACTGGAAGTAAATGATTGCCTTCAATCGTGATGTCTACCTTCTCCCAGGCAGTAAAGTAGGATTGATCGACCCAGCGACGGTAGTAATAAATGGGCGGCACTCCTCTAGTGCGGGCAAAGATGTGAACCACTTCATCTTCTACATACAGTCCACTGATTTCTAAACGGGCAACTTCATCTAAGCGCCTGAGATACGTCAAATAAGCGCGTTCAACCGCATCAGCCGTAACTTCTTCCTGGAGTAGGGCTTCGCGTAGTTCTTCAAAGAAGGGGGTTTTGTCGTCCCGCAGTTCTGGTTCAGCGTAGTTTTCGGGATACAAGAATACTTTGCGGTTAGCTTCCCAAACACGGTAGTTTTTGCGCCATGCCCATTGCTCCGCCTCATCGCGATCGAAATGAACATTGGGTTCCAACCCCAGAAAAACGCGGTGAACGAAGAGTTGAACTGAAGAAATGGCTTGTCTAATACGAGAGGTCATGAAGCAGGGAGCCATTTCTGAATCGATCAGAAAATGAGCGTAAAGATCATCGGCATCTCTGAATTCACTGTGAGTAGCGATCAAATAATCGCGGAGCGCATTACGACGTTTGATACGCAGACGATCGCTCAACTCTGGCGCAATCTCTAACCACTGCTGAACATCGTAACGGGCTTTAGCCGCATTGCGAATTTGTTGGGCGAGATCGGAATTGGCATTCGGTGTATTCCAGCGCCAGATTTGAGAGGCGGTGACCCCTGATTTCTGAATTAAATGAAATGCTTGCTGCAACCGCTCTAGCCAGCGCTCGTCTTGAAAATCTTGGGGAAAACTGAAGTTATAGCCGCGATCGCCAGTCAAAAATCTTAGGGCAACAATATTCCATCCGGTTTGCTCACTCAGCATTGCCAACATCGATTCCCGGTCAATTGCGCCATTGTGAATTAAATTGAGCAATTGAACCACTGAAAACGTTCCGGTAAAAATCTGTCGATTCAACCGATAGCTATCACTCAATCGTAACCAGGCTATTAGATTTGGGGACTCAGCTTGTTCGATAGAGGCAATTGGAATATTTGCTAAGTCATACCAACCGATTGAATTCCCCAGGGTGAAAACGAAATCTAGTTCTGAGGTGGGAATAGTCAACTGTTTGAAGATTCTAAATAGCTTTGCCAATCGGTAAAAAATGGCGCGAGTATTCTGGAGCCGAAGTACATCAACTGGATCTACATCTGCGGGCATGGGGGCTGCATTCAACACAGCAGCAATCGCTTCTGCCGTATTGAGATTGCTGTAGATGAACGCTTCATCGAGAAAAACAGCGATCGCCCGCTGATTTGTATCTTGAGGATGGGATAGGTGCCGTTTCAGTAATGCTTCACACACCTCTGTCTCCAGCCCGATTGCACTGGTTAACTGTTGAATCACCACATTTTGGGAAAGGAAATTCAATAGGGGTTGAAGGACAAACAAAATACGCGCACTCGACTCAGTTAAACCATCCTGAACCAGATTTTGAATCGCTAATGGAATATCTAGGAAACTAGAAAAGTTTTCTTCCAGGTAAGTTTGTTGTGCTTCATCAGTGAGGTCAAAATCGGGGTCAGAAGTACCCTCGATAATTGCGATCGCAGTTTCAGTATCTTCAACGATTAGGGGTAGTTTCTCAGCTAATAGTTCTTTCAGTTCAGCCGGTTGCAAACTCGCTAACGGTTGAGAAAGCCTAATCTTTCTCAGTTCGGTTTGTAGTTCTGCCAGAGTGATGGCGATCGCCTCATTTGTAAACGGTAATGGAAAGGTGGGTAAGAACCGATGGACAAGCAAATAATCCAACTCTTGAATTTTGAATCCGGAGGCAGTCAACGAGTCAAATTGTTGGATAAAATTCCAAGTGATCTCAGGTGTAGCGGGTTGAGATGTGGCATCAGATAAGTTGAAGTGGGTAAGCCCCTGTTGCCCCGTCAGGCGTGCTAGAACCAGATAATCCTGAATGGAAATCCTGAGTGCTCGTGAGAAGGATGCAACACGGTAGAGATGGGAGAGATTTGCTAGATTGATGTTGTCGTCAGGTAATGTTTCTTGAATCAGGAGCCGCAGTTCATCAGCCGAGATGTTAATGGCTGCCAAAATGAGTGGTGTAATTTCTGGCTCTAGCTCTTCCTCAGTCAGGAAAAACTGCCGCTCATTGGGTCTACGTATTTCAGTCCTGTTGGTATTTAATGCAAACAGTTGATTAATTCTATTGGGATTTTGCGGGTCTCGTTCTTTCAAATCATTAACAGCCGGATTGAGAAATAGCCGCTCGTACCAGGACTTCTCATCACCAGAGGAGTGAGTAGGAATGTTTGCCCACCAACTCAGTAATTCTGAAATCGGCAGTTTAAACCGTTCTTTTAACTGCTTCAGATAAGCCAGTTGGATCAGGAAAGCATTATTAATAGTGCGATCGCCAATCACGACAATTGCCTGATCGAGATCTGTGATTGACCAACCAATGAGTCGATATAAGCGGGTAAACCGATGCAGGCGATCGCGTTCATCAGTCGTCAAATCTAATGTGGCATCCTCCAGGGCGCAGGAATCCCCCTCGAACTCGATCGCTTTATGGGTGGGATTAAAGAATCGGGAGATGAGCAGATCGTTGAGGGTATCGTAATCCAGTTGCGATCGCTTCAGCATGGGTAGTATTGCATTACTGGTGCCCAGTCCATGTTCGCCTGTTTCTCCGGTGATGATTCGACGTTCGATCAGAGTCATTCCCAATGCTGCCATTGCGCGATCGATGGCTTCGGGTGCTTCGCCGGGACGATGGAAGGTATCCATGAGTTGAGAAACGCTAATACCCAGGTGATTGAGATAAATTTGGCGTTCCTCATGGGAGAGATCAAAAGGCAGCGACCAGGTAGGGTTCTCGCTCAGGAGAGCGAGAACACCGTCGTAGGCTTCTGGACGAATATGCTCTGGATTGGCGCGTAACTCTTCTGTGGTTAGGGTCGTTTGCGGCGTGTCTGCGATGGAGAGAGTCAGCCCGTTAACAACTGCGTTTTCCAGCACCTCATTCACCAGATCAATGTAAGGCATAGCGGTATTGGTATTGGCGCAATCCAGTTGAATGTGTGCCAGGTCAGGGCGTTGCCGCAGTAGCTGATCTAGCCCAGAGCGATTACCTGCATTGGCTTGATCTAAAAATTGCAGCAAATCAACTAGGTAAGCCGCAGGGCTTTGAATCGAACGGCAGTGCTGGCATTCACAAAAATCGAGAGAGCCAAACAGGGTGCCCCAATCAGGTATGTCATCGGGTAATTGCTTGGGTCCAGTCCAATTCAGGGCATACATTTGAATCGGATTGAACACCTGTGAATATCGCATCAGCGTGGCAGTTGTGACCGCCGCTTTGTGTTTGGCGTAGGCATATATTTCCTTGGCTTGCTCTGCTTGCAGTTCTCCTTCAAATTGACGAACAAAGGCACTTTCGCCTAGACGAACAATGCCAAAGGCAGAATTGGGTACATCGCTCCGCCAGAGGGTTCGCAATGCATTAAACTTATCGTCCTGGGGAATGAGGCTGAAGAGGCGACTTATACCTTCAAGTTGAGCAGTTAGTGCTTCGCGATCGCGCACTCCCTCTAGAGCTTGGGGATTATCTCTAAGATATTTGCGAACATTGGTTGTCTTAAATTCAAACTCTCCATTGTTACGGCTAAAGGTAGCGATGTCTTCTGTATTGACTTCAGGATCAGTGGTCCACTTGTGCAGAAGGCGCGTTGTGGGGAAGGACTGGATGGCTAACTCCAGCATTTTTCCGGCATAGTTTCGTTTACGCTCGGCGATCGATACCCCTTCCACTTCTTCTGGTGGATCTACATTGGTCATTAAGTCCAAAAGATTATCAACCTCCAGGGTGGCAACCTGCTTCGCATCACGCACTCCATTCTGTAGGAGGCTATCAGCCATTCGGGTATGCCCTAAACTCAAAATGTTCAATTGAGTAACTCGCTGAATTTCGCTGACTTCCTCATTTTGAAAGTCATTACTCTGGCGCAGAGTAGTCCAGAATTCTTGAGGAGACGATTTTTGAGCAGTCCAGGTGCGTAGAAAGGTCTGTTTCTGTTCGGAAGAGAGGCGAGTGCGGTTCAGTACGGCGCGGATGGAAGGTTGATCCGTGGGTTCCTCGCGATCGGCTAAGGTTTCTTCAATTGCTAATGCTTGCAAACGGGCAATAATGTCGTCAATTTGCGGCTCATAAGACTGACCGATAATGTTAGCCGCGATCGCGTCTGATAACTGAGTTCGGTGAATCGTTTCTCCTTCTGCCAGTAAGATTGCCAAGTCAAGGGAAGATCCCTGACTAAAAAGGGCAAACCAGATAGCGGGATCAAGACTGGTGTGTTCAGACAAGCGGAATGCCTGTATCAGGTAGCTGGCTTGTTGTTCAGTCATCTGAGCTTTTTGTGCCAGCAGGATAATATCGCGGTCAGTGAGGGTATTAAGGCTATCCGCAGGAATATGGGGGGATAGTTGAGAGCGGAGTTCAGCGTAGAGGGAGAGTCCGCGAAAATCTTGATCGGGGTCAGGGAGCGCCAGGTTAATGGTTTCTTCTGGATCGGCGTTGAGAATGAGGGGTGACGTAACTAGCGGACGCGGAGGACGACTGATTAAAACGCCAAACACTTCTACCACCAGGTTTGCCCGCTCTTGCCCTGGTTCTAACTGGTTGCGAGAGTACTCAATTTCGTAACTGCCATCTGTCTGAATACGTTCGGAAGCCAGGACAGTAGTTCTGCCAATCCCTTGATTGGATGCCCGTACAGTCAGGCGTTGAGTTGGCGGGGAGCCGTCGCTGGTGACAATGTGACCGCGGACAATAAAGGTTTCCTGAGTACGGGCGATCTCAATGGTCAGTCGGGTGATGGGATTGACGCCATCGGCACTGAGTGACCAGGTGCGCGTGCTGCGGGTGTCTTCCAGTAGAAAGTCGCCCTGATAGATGTTGAAAAATAGTGGAGAAGGGATCTGCCCTGCGTATGCCTGCAAATCTAGGTCGGTAAACTTCATGGTGAAGTTACCCTGCTCATCAGTGGTGGCGCGAGCAAAGACATCGTCGATGGTTCTGACGTTGATAGCAGTGGCAGTGATGGTCAGATTAGGGATACCATCTTCAGTTTCGCGATCGACAACACGACCTTGAATGGCAAATTTTCGAGCAGGCATGGTGGGGGCTCCTTCTGTTAAGGAATTAAGTTCTAGCTAAGAGATTCACTGAGTTTGCTCAGCTTCTACGGTGTATCGGATGAATGAGGTTTTGGCTCCAAAAGCGGTCAGTTTTGAGGCAGGATCGGGGGGAGTATGTCTAGAACCAAAGGGGGAGCCTCCCTGTTTTTCCCAATGAACGATCCAGGCGTAGTCGTGCTCAGAATCGGGGGATTCATTTTTCAACAGATACTGAGCGGTCACAATGCCACCGCGAGTCTAGTTGTCCACTTCCACTGTTGAGAACACGTCTGTTTTCATTAGTTCCTCCAAGGCTGCGCGATCAGCATCTGTAGGAATTGATATTTGATAGGTGCCGACCGTATTTTTCATCTGAATTTACATTTTTCGCCTTTTAATTCTGATGCTTTTAACGCTTTGTTAGTACTTGGTTAATGTCAGGTTTCGTTGCGTCAATCCAACTTATGAGATCGGGCGATTGCACATCTTGACGACGAGCACAGTCCCGGTTCCATCATTTGACTCCCCCGTTTGAGAAAAAGACCTTTACTGTCCCTTCAAATAATTCCTCAAAAGCCGTCGCCGCTTCCTGACACGCCGAGCAAGGAACTCTTTCAGAGAAAATTGTGATTGTGCCGCGAACACGAGAGCCACCTACAGATTTCGGTATGATTCGGGCGAAGTGTTCAAGGATAAGACGTTCGCTGTCAACAGGCCGACTTTTTGAGTTCGCTGGCGGTAAAGCTCTACTCTTTGGTGCGTTTACATTGTTAGGGAGATTTGGTTGTTTTTGACCACTTACTGCATTTGCTGAAGACTTGACACCCTCTATATTTGCCCGGCCAGTAGCAACATTTCTAGTTGACTTTAATGTTTGACCTGTCTCGGCAGCTATTCCACGCAATTGATTTGTTTCCGTTAATCCTGCTTCTTTAGGTATCCTACGTAAATATCCTGGAATTCGAGGAACGACTTGACTGAGCTTCCCAAATATACCGCCTAATAAAGTACCATAAACAGCACCTTCTCCTCCTTCTTCAGCAGCACGCAATAGATCTAAATCTTCATCAGCTTCAGACTGTCGAATAAGTTCTTCACCTCCGCTATATGTTCCGCCTCCTATACCACCACTAACGCCACTACTGACAACTGCTCCACCACCCACACCTGCTGCTGCCCATACGCCCAATAATGATGTCCCTACAAATAAAGCAAATCTATTCACAAACCCTTCAGCATTGCGGAATTTTTGGCGTATTTGATTTATCTCTTCTGCTTTTTGTGCCGCTTGTGCTTGAGCAAACTTGTATTCCTTACGTAACTGAGGCAGATTGTTCCGAAATCTCAGCAGATCCCGATATTCTTGTCGGAGTTGCTGTTGTGCATATCGAATATTGTCTTCAATATCTGCCTGAACTTCTGGTGAGTAATTCTCACGGCTTGATTGGAAGTCTCTATTTGCCAAATCAACCTGGGTTGAACTTTTTTGATACTGTCCCAGCGCAGCACGATAGGCAAGATCTGGATCGCTGTGGACAGTTATCTCAGAATTGGTTCCAGAGGGATCGATTAAAGTTACCGGATTGTTCCGAGTATACCTGTAAAGATTAACTCCATCTATCATATTAGCGGGATCAACCGCAGTCCATCGTCCTAACCACGGCGCATAATACCTCGCCCCGTGATAGTACAACCCCGTCTCTTCATCCCGCTCCTTACCTGTATAGCGATACCGCTTCAAACTCACCTCAGCTATACTGCGCCCAGCCTGATATGCCGTTGTGCCATAGGGATGATATTCCTCATAGGAAATCACCGCTCCGCCCGCATCCAGTTCCAGAGAAGCAGAGCCTAAATGATTACTGAGTTGATAGCGACGGATGGGCGTGAGTAAGTCCGTAGGTGGGTTAATGCCGTCTCCCACATCAATAGCTTTGGTTTCCACTACCGCAATCCGCTGCTGGTCATCCATCACATGCAGCGTTTCCCGCTCCAGCGTTACCGTACTGCCATCGCCGCTGTATTCCCGATAAATCTCAAACCCACCCAAATAAATCCGCTCTTTCATACGGGTCGGTTCTACCCCTGGGTCGGCCTGCCGCTCCGTTACCTTCCGTACCCGCTGTCCGCCTGCATCGTAGACATAGTAAGTAATTTCCGGCGTACCGCCATCAGTGCGGACCTGCTTCGACGATGCCTGAAGCTGGTCTTTGAAATCCCATTCCATCAACGGTAGGTGGGGCATTTCAGTCATGTTGCCGTGGTCATCGTAACCATAGTTGCCCCATTGCTCCTGCGGTAGGCTGGTTCGCAGCAGTCGGTTATTCTCCTCTGCATATTCATAGTTGCGCGTCCAGGTTCCACCATTGGCAGCGTGAATCATCGCCAGGATATTGCCCACCGCATCATACCGATACTGCTCGGTATAGGTTCGCATTGCCTGACCATCATGGGGATGGGGCAGATTGCGCCGAGTAGAATCGTTGAAATCGTAATGGGGCTTTAACTCTGGGCGATTTTCTTGAGGATCGTTGGTCGTCTGTCCAACATGTTCTCGCCCGGTAGCCTGCCGCAGTTGATAGATGGCATCATAGATGTAGTCATTACTGGGAGATACGACTTCCCCATTAAAGAAGATCGTCTGCTGAGCCTCATCGCGAATCGAGGTGATATTTCCCACCGGATCGTAGGTGTAATGCAAATTCTGTAAGGACGAATTGCCATTTTCCCCGACGCGGGTTGTGCGTAAATTCGTTAAACGGAAGGTTTCTCGCTCATAAAAATATTCCGTTCGCACACCGTTGTCATATTCAATTAACGTGCGTTGTCCCTTCTCGTTGTAATCAATATTGGTTACGAACGGAACAAATTCTCCTGTACCCCGCAAGCGTACCGACATCTGCTCCAGTAGATTTGCCTCGTTATAGGTCGGTCGTGCTTCACTGCCATCTGGAGCAATCACGCTAATCGGTCGATTCAAAGCATCGTAGACAGTGCTAACGGTGAAGTTTTCTTCTACGAGGGGGGTGATCGCCTGAGCGATCGCCTCACGATCCAAAACATCCGTTGGCTCAACGGGTAACTGAGATTCAATGGTTGCCCAATCCATCTGTTGCTTGTATTCACGGGCAATTTGGCGACGACTACGGAGAGAATTTCCCTTAAAGTCATAGGCTTCTTCAGTGTTCGTCGCTGGGTTTTGTCCAGCATTGATCACAATGCCAGCACTATCAAAACTCATGAAGGGCTTGCCGCGCAGGTTCAAAGCCACTGCATTAGCGACCTTCTCGCCATATACCGTTCGTTCCACCAGCCTTTCTGAGGTGTCGGGCGACTCGCGCACAAATAAGTGAGTTGGACGCTGCAATTCGTCATACAGCAGCCGGGTCTCAAAACCTCGACTATTCCAACCCCGAATCGGATTACCCGCCACATTATTCAGCGTCCACCGTTCCCCCGCATCCGAACTGAGGGAATAGAGAGAATGACTCAAGAGGTTATAGGCAGTAGCTTCAAGCAGGGGATTGCCATTGCTATCCCGCAGCGGTTGCCCCTGCTCATCGCGAGTCACCATCGCATTCACCATCACCAGGTTGCCCCGTGCATCCTCCACATACAGCGAGTTGCCTTCAATATCCAGCCCCACTCGCGTTTCGGGGAATTCGTCTACCAGTGTGTCGTTCTCCTCAAACCGATTGTGGGCTACGGTCAAAATCGGACGACCCAGCGTATCGAGATGAACCGTACTGCGGGTTTCTGCATGGGCTTCTGTTCTTTGAGCCGCCCGTTGTTCCTCTACTCCACGCCCTCCACCAATGCGCTGCTCATGCCACGTTGGCAAATACTCGCTTTCGTCTAATCCATTGAAGAAACTCCCCACATCCTCGTCTTCTGCTGGATTCAGTAACACGGTATCGTTGACATCCCAGGTCGTCTGTTGCCAGGGGTCAAACACCACCTTCTCGTAGGTGTGGTTGGGGTGCAGCGTCGCCATCACTCGCTGAATCGGGTCGTAGAACAGCGTAGGACTGACACCTACCTGTTTGGCAAACTCAAACTCATGGGTGGCACTGAAAAATGGTTCGTATTGCTTAACGGGTTTGCCTTTATTGTTGAAGATCGTCCAACCCGTGCCAACCCAATGAGGATCGACAACTGGTGCATTTGGATCGCTTAAATCAAGAGAACCGGGTTCCGCCTGAATCTTTGTTTGGATGGCTCGACCAAACCCATCTGAGTAACCAAAACTTACTTGAATTTTCAGTCCATCCGGTGGCAGTGGATCGCTCACATGGGTTTCTCGCACCAGCGTTGCCCCAAATACGGGTTCGCTCGACGTTCTAAATCGTTCCAGGTCATAGATAATCCGGGTTGTCGCATTGCCCAGCAGCGATGCTGCCATACCCAATGGATCGGCAGCAAACGCTTCAATCTCCTGGGGCAGCAAATCTGCCCTGACCGTCCCATCCAACAAATCTCCCTGATTCTCGTCCGCCTTGCCCATCACGGCGGTTGCCACCACCATACCCAGCGCATCAAACAACACCTGGGCACGATTGCCATTGGGGTCAGTCAGTTGCCTGGGTTGCAGCACTCGATAGTCATTGTCAACGGTGACAACATTGTTTAACGGATCTTCCGTCTGAACCGTCAGCAGATCATAGTTGTCGTAGGTTGTGGTGTAGGTTTGCCCAAACGGGTCAATAGTTTGAATCGGCAGATAAAAATGATCTGGGTCAAAGATCGTGTGACCCGACGGCATCCACCACAGTCCATCCTGCTGAATGTAACGTCCTTCTTCACTAAGCATGGTGTCATTGACACGATCGCCATAAACTCGCTCCAGCAGCCCAGGGGTAAACGCCAATCGATGGGCTTCAAAGGGCAGCGCCAAAGATTCAACTGCACCCAATGGCAATGCACCCGATAAATCATTGCGGTAATAGAGGATGCGATCGCGCTTCACTAATCGCTTTTGCACCACTTCCGAAGCTGGTTGCACCTCATAGCTAATTTCTGTCGCCGCTTGAATGGCTTCCCGTAGCTCATCCAACGAGAACCGTTCATCCTCAGCGGTCGATACCGTGATTTCATAAACTCGCGTCTCAGCAGGCACCCCAATTCGGTAGAACATCTCTGACTCAGGGCGATGAATCACATCGACTTCCGTGTAGGTGATGTAGGTTTGGCTCTGGGCTTCCCGGACTCTAGGATGTTCAGGTAATGCGTCTGAGCGTCTGGGATAGGCAACTGCCGCAGACTTCTTGACCGTACCGAATTCATCGACTTCTAGCGTTAGTTGGTGTCCTACCCGTGGATCATCGGGATTGCGATCGTAGGCATAGCTGATTGCCTCACTCGGATGCACAAAGAACACTGCATACTGCCTATCCTGCTTCGGTTGCAGCCTGCGAATCTGGTAATCTTGCTCCGATACGCTGTAGGGATGCTCACTTTGATTTGACTCGTCTAAGGCATATACCTCCTGCCGCAACAGACTACCCTTTAAGGCACGACAGGCTTCATGCTCCTCCTGAGCTGTCAAGCCAGTAGGCAAATGGGTATCGGGCAATAGCGATGCCTGAAATCGGGCTTCAATCTCCGCTCTTTCTGCCTCGGTGGCATTGGGTGGAATGCGATGACGTGGCTCCCGATAATATTCCTCAGTGAAGAGTTGGGAGATGTGATTGCGATCGCGGTAAAACCCTGTATGGAACCACGTCTTTGTCCGCACTGGCGGCACATGGAACGCGGCATCTGTAGCATTCGTTGCTCCTTCACTCTGGAATGCCGCAAAGGATTCCGTATCCAGTTGCTCCACGTAGCCAAAGCCGCGAAACTCCCGTTCTTCTCCATCAAAATAGCCGTGACGATAGCGGTAACTGGTGACAAAGCGATTGCCGGAAAGGTGGTCGATCGTCTCCACCCGTTCCACCACATGCACCGGAAACGGAATTTTCGTAATCCAGGGTGTTCCCGCCTGTTTGTCCTCTAAATAAAACTTCGTCGATGCCGCATACTGTAACCACGTCTCTGCGCCCAGGTTATTTTGAATCATCCGCAGCAAATGGGGCTTCTGTCCGCCCATCAGATCAATGTACTGCATCCTCTGATGGAACGCCCCTGGTAACGGTGATGACCAGACCAGACAAGCCGTACCATTCCCCAACAAATCCACTGTCTGCACCGATGCCAGGTTATCGACCCTGGGGAAATTCCGCAGACGATGCGGCTCACCCCAGCTATTTCCTGCCTGATTAAACCAGAGGCTGACCGCTTCTCGTCCCAAATAGATAATATCCGTCGCGCCTGACCCATCAATATCTGCCAGGCGAATCCGTCGTTGCTCAAATAACTCTGGATGGTCAAAGTAAGGCGGTTTGCCCATCGTCACCTTGGCACCAAACCGCCCGTAGCCCATGTTGGACCAGTAGCAAACCTCGCTGTTGCGAATTCGCACAATATCATTCAACCCATCCCCGTCCATATCTGCCAGGTAGATAGATTGAGTGCCATCAGCAAAGACCAGTGCTGCCCCCTGTTCCTCATCCCGTAACTTGCGGGCAATGGACGAATCCCCAAATCCTTCCTCTGCTTTCGAGGGATACCAGACAAACACCTCATGCTCTGAAATTAGAATATCCGCATGACCATCGCCATTCAGGTCAATCCACCGCAGATTGGGGTCATTCCAATCCAGATTGGGAATGGACTTGAAGGGTTTAAAAGAAGTCCAGTTTTGCTGATGTCCTCGCTCATAAAATCCGGTCAGTCCCTTACTCAGCAACACCAGATCCTGCTGCCCATCGCCCGCCAGATCCATTAATCGCTGCTGGCTGTCCTGCAAATTCGAGACTGATGGTTTTGTTGCAACTAACTGAACAGGTGCAAACTGCGCTTCCCCCAGATTCGCTTTATAAAACCAGCCCTCCGCCTGCTCCGTCAGAATGCCAGAAATCCCTTCTCCATCTAAATCCAGCCATTGATAAATAGCATCGTCCAGCCCGATCGGTAGATTCTTCAAGCTTTCTGCATCCATGGTTTGGATGGTTTCGTTGATTTGGGGGCGATCGTAGGTGAGTTGCAGAGGAGGGAGCGATCGCCTTCGATACGGCTCTGTTGGTGCGTCTCTAACATATCCCATCTGTGTTGCTGAAACCAGATAGGTAGCAACCGGATCTTTGTCATACCGGAAATCAGTCGATCGCACCAACGTCCAATTGGCTCCCAGTTCCTCAAATTGATGGAACATCAACACCCGACGGCATAACCGCTGGGTACGAATCTCAAACCCAGAACGGAAGGTGGAAAACGCATCTGGACGATGGAGCCAAGTTTGATCTTCATTCGGTGTTGGATTATCAGATGCCAACCGCTCCTCTAGAGGCAACTCCTCTAGCGTGCTGTCATCTAACCGTGGATCATTCGTGCCGTGCTCCCCATAGTCAAACACCACCCCAAACAGCCAGTTGTTGCGCTGGTAGGGGTTCTGATTCCCGTAGAAAATTTTCTTCAGATACTTGTTGGTATAGCTATGCCCATTAGCCAGCCGATTCTTCTCTTGGATCAATGCAGGATTCACATTGTCAGGGTTTTCCTGCTTGTACTGGTAAATAATCACATTACCTTTATCGTCATAGCTCTCGCAGAGTAGCCACTCAAACACTCTAAAGGGTTTGAGCGGATCAACAACACGATTCTCCAAAGTCTTGCCGTAAACACTAGTGATATTGTCTTTAGTTACAGAACGCCAGTGAACGTCTCCAGTTTCCTGATGCTGCCATCGCTCAATTCGAGCAAACAAACCTTCAATTCGAGGTTGATAGCGCTGAACCGTATAAGTGCCCAAATGGGGATAGCTGGCAAGTACAGACTCGATGCGGCTCGGCGGCAGGTCTGAGTCAAGCACTTGCTCAGGCACTAAGATAGGTTGAGTATCCCGCACCCAGGCACTTCCCTGCTGTAGCAGAGCTGGAACCAGATCTTCTGCTCCTGAAAGGAGAAAAATATCCGAATCTTTTGCATCTCCATACTGGGGCAATCCCTTCTGAGTCTTACGGGTGATCGAAGGAACGCCTAAATTCCAACCCAATCCAAACGCCCCATTCCCTGAGCTAGAGTCATAGCTGAGAGAAATCTGCGGAGCAAAGCCCGCTCGCCCCGGTGAAACTGCGATCGGAATACTTAAAGAGCCTGTTCCGGTTACTGGATTGATATCAAACGTTTCGCCGATGCCCTGAATTGCCCCTCCACCCTTGGGTAACGAGACAGCAGGAGGTGGAGCCACATACCCATTCTTGCCGTTGGCAGATTGATTATCATCAGCTTTGGCAGACGAGGAAAGCATACCAATTCCCTTTGCAGTAGGCTTAATCGATGGAGAAATGTCAGTGATCCTGAACTTAAAGCGACAGTTGCTGTAGCAATAATTTAATTCTGAACAAACTGCTTCTGTATGTATTCACCCTCAAGGGTACCTTCTGAAAATCTTGAAATCAACTATTTTGATACTAAATGTTGTACTTCAAAAAATTGCATAAATATGCTATTTTTTGCACAATCTTGCTATAGCTTCGAGTGTAATTTAGAAATTATCTGTAACTTGCAATGCTTACAACCTACGCTTAGAAGAACCTTTGCCGCCCAAAATTACTCTGGTAATGTTCTAGACATGGGGATAGGGATCAGGGAAAATAGAACCACCTGAATCAATTAGAGTTGCTAAAAACAACTACGATGGTACTTAAACCTGTACATTGTCCCACTTGCGACAGCACTAACATTGTCAAACACGGCAAGACTGCTGAGGGCAAACAACGATATAAATGTCGAAATTCTGAATGCACTCGCCATAGTTTTGTTCTAGAGTATTCCTACCGAGGTTACTTGTCTGATGTGAAACAACAGATTTGCGAGATGGCGCTCAATGGCAGTGGTATTCGTGATACGGCTCGGGTACTCAAGATTAGTCCGACAACAGTCATTGAAGAATTAAAAAAAAGATCGTCATCTTGAACAAGTCAATCGTCGATTATTGGAACAACTCAATCCAACTGCTGTGACCATTGTGAAACACATTGAGGAAGCCGAAGCCGACGAAATGTGGAGCTTTGTCGGTTCTAAAAAACAGGAGCGTTGGTTATGGCATGCCATTGACCATCAAACCGGTCAAGTGTTGGCGTATGTGCTAGCAGACCATAAAGACCAGGCGCTGGTCAAGCTAAAAGCATTGTTAGAACCGTTTGGCATTCAAACCTTTTACACGGATGGTTGGGAAGTCTAATGATTCACTTGAGGAGCAAGGGACAACCGAATCTTGCCAATGATTTGTGTCCACAGGTGAAGGGTTGTATTAGTATCTTGCCCAGTTGCAACGGGCAACGGTGTCCAAATATCGGTCGATGGGGATGGCGGGGGAGTAGCCACGATAGAAACCTCAATGCAAATGAAAGCCAGATTTGGTAATCAACGTCAGGGCTATTTGTCTCAAGGATATGTCTTAGGAGGAATCTATCTAACTTCTGGCATCTTTCGTCAACATGACAGCAGTGACACTCGATGAAACATTTCCAGACTTGAACGCTGTTGAGCGGGGCGTAACTCCACTGCACACTTATCTCTCGCAGATGGTGCAATCAAGCGATCGTCAGTAAGATGACTGGAAGCCCGTATCCAAATGCCAGTCAGTTAACATATCTCTTCTGCTTCAGTCCTCTCCCATAAAGTCGCTGCATCGGAACGCCGCAAGCTGATCGGTTAAGTATTCAAAGTTGTCTGCGTCGGTGATCTCGGTCGTTATCCAGTCTATGTGAAGCGCAGTGAAGCCACGCTAGAATGGGCGAAACTGTCGTCCGAGCCAATATTCTTCGACTGAGCATATCGTTGACTCCGGGTTTGGGTGGCTCGTCTTGATGGAGAAGTGACATGGAAAAGCCAGCAAAGAACACGATTTGCCTCTGGTACGATGGCACCGCCGAGGACGCAGCGCGGTTTTACGCCGAGATTTTTCCTGATTCGTCCGTCGATGCCGTGCATCACGCACCGGGAGACTTTCCATCGGGAAAGCAGGGAGACGTGTTGACCGTCGAGTTTACCGTGATGGGAATTCCCTGCCTCGGACTTAATGGCGGCTCTGCATTCAAACACAACGAAGCGTTCTCGTTTCAGGTCGCGACTGTTGACCAGGCTGAAACCGATCGCTACTGGAATGCAATCGTCGGCAACGGCGGGCATGAGAGTGCCTGCGGCTGGTGCAAAGACAAATGGGGATTGTCCTGGCAGATTACACCGATCGTCCTGACGAAAGCGATCGCTGATCCTGATCCGGCTGCTGCCAAGCGTGCGTTTGATGCCATGATGCAGATGAAAAAGATCGATATTGCTGCGATCGAGGCAGCGCAGCGTGGTTAATCTTATGCCAGATCAACCTGCTCTAGAAATCGAACTGCTCCGCGCCGCATACGCAGCCTTCAACGCGCGTGACCTTGATGCCACCCTTGCCCTCATGACTCCTGATGTGCACTGGCCGAAAGCATTCAAAGGCGGTTTTGCCCGTGGGACGGAAGAAGTCCGCGCTTACTGGACAGAGCAGTGGAGCGAAATCAATCCCCACGTTGAGCCGATTGCCTTTCACGTAGAGGATGCTGGGCAGGTCTTGGTCGAGGTGCATCAGGTCGTGTGCGATCTTGCTGGAGCCGTGCTTGCCGATGAATACGTGGGGCATCGTTTTACCATTGAGCATGGCTTGATTCAAGCGATGGAAGTCTGTCCCCTTTCATCGTCCGACCTCGGTGCTTAACCACACACTCCAGTGAACGCCTATGAAGACCCCCGAACAATGTGAGAGTATGCTAGACATTCGAGCCGAAATCGATCGGTTAGACCGTCGAGTTGTTGCGCTTCTGGGTCAGCGTTTCGCCTATGTCAAAGCGGCCTCTAAGTTTAAGACGAGTGAAACGACCGTCAGAGCACCGGAACGCTTGCAAGCGATGTTGCAGCAACGTCGGGTCTGGGCAGACGAGGAAGGATTAGATGCGGATGTGATCGAAAAAATGTATCAGGATTTAGTGAATTACTTCATTAACGAAGAAATGAAGCATTGGAAACAATCCGAAATTCAGTAGACGCACCACGTAATTGGGGCATCGGAGGGGAAAAACTTGCATCAATCTAGATATCCCAATCCCAGAAGGATAAACAGAAGTAGGTTGGTGGTTAACGCGATCGCACCAACGCCACATCCCAGACAGAGAAATCTTTTAATCGATTGATGGGTGTATCGTCCAATCAAGATAGCCGCCACAAATGCCAGGACAATTGAAATGGCTGTAGAAAACCACATCAATGGATAGCCCTGCTGTACCCAAAGGGTGTTGGATAAACCCAGGAAATGGAGGACATAGTTTGAATTCCACATCAAAGCCCACCAGCAAAGACTGAAAATTCCGGCACTACTGCCAAGGCTGATCAGAATTCTGGTGAAGAGATTCAGGTTACGCCAGAGCAGAAGTGCAGTCGTGATCAGGGTGATCAGGCCAATGGCGATCGCTCCCGCCGGTACCACCCTGTTCCAGGTATCAGGAGTCAATCCATAGGGTGTAACAGCGTCATAGGGCACTCGACCCAGGACTCCGCCCATTAACTGATACATGCCAAATCCACAGGCAACACTGGCAAACCCTTTGCTCAAATGACCGGGATGGAGCCAGGTGAAGAAAGCCGCACCGATGCCTGCCACCAACGCTAGCCCGGTACTGATCCACAGCAAGCGATCGCCCAACTGTGCAAGAGCAGTTCTAATCCAGTATTCTTGTTGAATTGTTTGCGTTTGTTGAGGACTCAAGCCCAGATTTGTAATTTCATACAGATTGGACAACATTGGCGCGTAGGTTTGCCCGGTTTCCTGGCAACCAACCGATCGCCCATCGTAGGAAACGCGACAATTACTCAAGTCATATTGATAACCCTGTCCTTTGGTCGCATTAATTTCTAGCAAACGGTTTTGAAGATCTGCCTGACACTGAAATTGCTGGGCTGTCTCTGTACAGCTAAAAATTCGATTTGGTAGGTGAATGACGGTGTTCTGTTCAGTCCGAATGGATATCCCAGCAAAGGGGGTATTCGATGCGCTGGGAGCATTTTGCAGCAGTATTACCAGAAATGCGCCAACCAGCACGACCCATAGGCTAATTAAAAACTGCGAGAGAAATGTGGCTGCTCGATGCATTATTTCTGGCTCACTCGTTGATAGGGTTGATCGATAGTTTTTGCAAAGTGCAAGTTCCAGTTATTTCTGTCATCACGGCCTGCTTTATAAAAAGTTTAAAGTTTCAGGATAAATGAGCGCGATCGCAATCACCAGTAATTTGTTAATCGACGATGTTTCTTCAATGATTTTTTGAAGGGGATCGTAGCAATACAAAAGCCATCTGGTACGAGAATTCCTTCAATCTTGGAGAGTTCTCCCAAGTTTGCGCTTTTACCTCCAACAACCCCGATTTTTGTTTTGTCAATGTCCTGAAAACCAAGCACATCCAAACTCATAGCTTGACCTCTTTTTCTTCTAGAAGATGCCAATCCTCTCGATTTAGGCGATAGACAAAGCAATCATCGTCTCCAAATTGGCGACGCTCTACACGTTGAAATCCCAACCGTTCATAAAAGCGATGAACGCGAGTATTGCTGACCAGCGGATCAACGAGGACTGCCGTTACCAATGGGTCAGAAAAACAGCGGGTCAGGGCAAGGTGCATCATTTGAGTCCCATAACCTTTACCTAAATCGGTTTCCGCTCCAATCCAGATGTCGATCGCCCGGAGATTTTCTGCCGCATCACCCCAGTAATGGCTCTCCTCTCGTGCCGGATCGATAATTTGAATAAATCCGATCGCCCGACCGTCGATCTCTGCAATCAATTGTTCTCGCCAATCAGGAGTGCGATCGAGTTCTTCCTCCCAATTCCAATCATCGTTTGGATCAGAGGCGATTACATGGGGTTGCTCATCCCAGTGTCGCAGAAGATCTAAATCAGCAAGAGTGGCAGAGCGTAAATTCATTGCAGGGGTAATTTCTGAATTGGAGGGAGGAGCTTTAAATTGCTACTGAAATTTACTTACAGCAGCCCTAATGCTTGAAAACTACGACGAGTGACTTCTAATCGTTTAGCAGCATCTTGCGAATTCGATATCACAATATTTGTGGCAAAGAAATAGACATTGTTTTTCTGTTCCAAATATCCCACAATCCAGCCAATATTAGGATCGACGCTGTTGATCCAACCCGTCTTACCACGCAGGGTATAGTCTGGTGTTTTCTCAATAATCATCATGTCTTTGACCAGATCGATCGTGCGTTGCGAGAAGGGTAAATCGTTTTGCTCTAATCGTTGTAAAAACTCAATCTCTTGCTTCGGCGTAATCTGCAACGGACCATCCAACCAGAAATGATCAATTCGATCCGGCGTACCAATCTGCTGATTTCCATAGTTCACTTGCTTAACAAACTGCTGCATTCGTTCATGCCCATTTTTGCGAGCGAGGACTTGATAAAACCAAACTGTCGAATCTTTGAAGGCTTGACGCAGGTTTGTATCGTGATTCCAGGCTGGAATTTCGCGTGTAATGCCATCCCAGGTTAGCACTGAAACATCATCTCGAATGACTCCCGTTTCAAGAGAAATGAGCGCATTCAAGATTTTGAAGGTCGAAGCAGGAAAAAAGGTAGTTGTGTTGCGAGATGGATTGTGTTCGTAGAAGCGTTGATTGTTTTTGTCGTAAATGACGATCGCGCCTTCGATTCCTAATTCCTGAAACGCTTGCCCAAAGTCAGGAGTTTGTGCGATTTCAGCAGCAGGCTCAAGTTGAGTAGAGGTAGATTGCAATCCTGGAGAGCTAGACAACGCCGAATGCGCCGAAAGACTGATCAAGCTACAAATCAACAGCAATGCGATCGCCCCACTCATCAGTCGAAAGGGTTGAATGAACTTGAATAGGTGCATTTTTGCCTCACAATGACTGAACTTGCAGGACTACACTGAAGCTAAAGCAGATTCCAGAAATCTCTGATATGGCTTTTTCAAAGTAGCGCGCAGCAAAGCTGATCCGGTACAGATCGCGTTCGCTTTCCACTTCACCCAATCAGGTGAGGCTGGTATTTCTCTACCTTTTGATAGATTGTTATTGCTAGAGTCCTTTATGCTGTCAGTTTTTACAACATTTTATTCAACTCGTTTCCAATTTTGTTCTGTCGTTTCATCTGCGAGAAATAGACATTCAATTCTCAGTACTCTTACATCGCTCGCATTCATGCAATAATCGATCCAGTTCCGCTGCAACTTTCCAAGGATTGCGTCCTGTGAAAAGAGCGGCAACGATCGCTTCGTGGGGATTTCTCCCAGTTTGCTTGACGGCTGCGATTGCTGCCTGAGGGGAGAAGCCTCGTCCTGCCACTAACCAGGCAGCTAGAACGTGTCCTGTGCGCCCAATTCCACCTGAGCAATGAACCACAATCCGCTCATTTTTCTGATTAGCAGTCGCTAAGAACGGTAAAATTTGATGAATCAGTAAATCTGGATCGGCATAGTAAAAGTCTTCGATCGATGCCCAGCATACCTGGTCAATCCCAAACGTTTGTCGATAAACGTCAAGCAGAGGTTCTTCCGATCTTTTGGCATAGCGAGCGAGTTGAGATTCGGGGAGCAAACAGCATACTCGCTTGATCTCCTGGCGCTGCATAAACTCAATCCATTCGTTGACTTGCTCGTTGCTGTATCGAGGGCGGGCAGAGCCGAACACAATGGTTTCACGCTCTGAGGCAGCGGAAAATTTGTACATAGTGAGCATATTCAATCATTCAGACACCTGATCCTAACAGTTAGGGTTTTATAGCGGCTTGCTCACTGTTCTAGTGGAACTCTTACTGCAAGCCGATGAAATCACCCTGGCAAATTTTTCCTTCATGAAGCACCGTTGCATAAACTCCAGCGATCGCCGGAAGTACCTTTCCGGGAGCAAGAGTGAAACTTTCGACCTGGTTATGCTGTGCGACAGTTCGTAAAATACCCGTATCGTGGGGTAAATTTCCCTGGGGTAGGGTGGTTATCACACAGCGAGGACAGGGATCAATGAATTGAAGTTGGACACTCATTCCAATGGTTGCCCGACACCCTAACCAGTGATTTTCAACAAAGCCTGATTCAGTGGTATTGGTTTGTATCACGATGTTCGGGCGAAATCGACGTACATCAAATTGTCCTGAAGGAAAAAGTTTTTTGAGGCGATCGATCGTTGCAGTTGTCAAAAGATGAATGGCGGAATAATCGAAAAATGTTCCTGTCGGTGCAGCAAACGCAACTTTTTCCTCGCGAATTGTTTCCTCACCAGAATTATCCAGGGGTGTTCTATCCGCTTCACGGGTTGGATTAGCGGGAGCCTCTGCCAGTAATGTCACATCACGTCCCAACTGCTGTGAGAAAACTTGATTGATATTCGATTGGGTACTGCAAACTATCTCGCCATTGGGTAAGGTAATCCATACAGGTGGCAGAGGTTTGCCTGGTTGGGGTGGTTCAACAAATCGAGCCTGGCACTCTAGAAGCTGGCTCCATTTGCGAGGATATTTTGCACTGGCGATGTACCCTGTCTCTCGATCAACGAGAGCATAAGCGCGATCGCCTAACACGCCTCGTTCTGTCACCTCGACTCCATCAATTTCTTCTCCCTGCATCGATTTAATCGGGTAACGTCGTATGGAAAGAACGCTTCCAGCGATGGTAGTTTCAGTACCCATAGTGTTCGTTTCCAAACTCCTGAACTTTGATAATTGGCGGGTCGGGTTCATCTGCCCAATAATCTGTGCTTTCAAATTTCCCAACCTTGCCCATCGATCGCGATAGCCACTTGTCCAAGTCGGGAAAGTAACAAACCTCATAAGGCAAGTTTTCTCCCATCATTAGGATATCCACAGGCTCATCGGTGTGATTGTAAAACTGATGAGCAATGAGGTGGACCCAATCGGTTGGACAATTCTGAGGGATCTCTAAGCTCTGAAATGAGAGATCTCCAAGTCCATATTCAAGCTTTTTCTCCAAAGAGCGATCGCGTTTCCCAATAAACGACTTCTGGAGTGCGATACTTTAATGCTTGATGTGGACGCTCTTGATTATACCAATGAAACCATCGTTGGACTTCCTTGTTCAAATAAATTCCATCTTCAAACGCCATCAAATAAATCAACTCATACTTCAGCGATCGCCACAGGCGTTCGATAAAGATGTTGTCATGACATCGTCCTCGACCATCCATACTAATCGCGATGCCAGATGCCTTGAGGCAGGCTGTGAACGAGTTTGAGGTGAATTGGCTACCTTGATCGGAGTTGAAGATCTCAGGTTTGCCATAGAGAGCGATCGCCTCCTGAAGTGCCTCCAAACAAAAGGTGACATCAAGCGTGTTAGAAATCCTCCACGAGAGAACTTTGCGACTAAACCAATCCATCATGGCAACCAGGTAAAAATGCCCCTTCAACACTGGCAAATACGTGATGTCAGTACACCACACATGATTAGCCCCAGTCACCTTGAGATCCCGCAGCAGATAGGGATAGACCTGATGCCCCGGATGAGCTTGAGAGAGCCGAGGTTTGGGATAAATCGCTTCAATGCCCAACTGGCGCATCAAGCGTTGTACCCGTTTGCGATTCACTGCATAGCCCTGTTGGCGCAGCATCACGGTCATCTTCCGACTCCCGTAGAAGGGTGTTTCCAGGTATTGTTGGTCAATCAGCTTCAATAGGGTCAACTCCTCCTCGGGCAGCGCTTGGGGTCGATGGTAAAAGCTGGAACGGGCAATGCCGAGCAATTGGCATTGGCGCACCACACTCAGTTGCGGGTGGTCAGACACTACCAGGGCTTTTCGTGCTTCAGTCCCAACTGTGCTGACCTGCTGGCTAAAAAATCCCGTTCCACCTTCAATTGCCCAATCTGCCGATACAACTCATTGATTTGGGCTTGCTGGTTTTCATCGGCTTTCGTCGATTCGCTCCCCTTCTCAAACAGACTGCTGGCTTCCTCCAACACCTGCCGTTTCCAGTTGTTGATCATCGTCGGATGCACTTCGTACTGACTAGCCAACTCAGAGACGGTTTTCTCGCCTCGAATTGCTTCGAGGGCGACTTTAGCTTTGAATTGAGGGCTGTATTGCTTGCGTTTGTTACTCATGAACTACTCCTACCATTTCTTGAGTCGTTCAGAGCTTAACCCTCTGTCCAATTTTTGGGGACCACCTCAAGCATGGAGCCATCATTCGCTTCTTGACGCAGCAGTTTGAAGACACCATTACCCAAACCGAGCAACCCTGGGTGGCATTGCCTGCTTTGGTAGGCGTTCGCTCCCCACGCGGTAGACGCTGGGATACCTCCCGCATTCCCGACGTGACTGTTCTGCCTTTGGTGCAGTGGGAAGCAATGGAAAACCGAGAAGCTGTGATTGACTTCAATGAGCCACCGCCCCTGCTGGTGATTGAAGTCGTTAGCCCTTCGACCCAACTCGATGACTATCGCTCCAAACGCTCGGAATATGGACTCCTAGAAATCCCCGAATACTGGATCGTCGATCCGCTGGACGCGAAAGTCACTATTTGCCTTCTCGATCACGAGTTCTACGATTTAACCGAATTTCAGGGCGAAGACGTGATGCAGTCGCCCCTTTTCCCGGATCTGAAGCTGACTGCCGCTCAAATTTTGGCAGGCAAACGATGAGCGACACTCCCGCGCATCTTCTCTTGCCTCACCTTCAGCTTTGTTGAGACGGCATCTACCGCATTAGCCTGCCCCATACTAAGGTTGCTCCTGTGCCCACAACCGCTGCTGACATTCGCTCCACCCTAGTCGATGCCCTACAAATCGATTTGGTTGGTCCTAAACCTGATGACACAGAACATGCAGAGGAAGTGCTAACCCAAGCACCCTCTAAGTGGTATCTCACGGGTTTCCTAGCTCCCTTTGGCGCAAAACCCGACGATCGGGCTGACGATGAAGGGGATACGGAAGTGGACGAATTAGGCGATACGGCATCCAGCGAAGATAGCCAAACTCCAGACAAGTCCCCTGCCCGAAAAGCCTTATTTCCTGCCTCAATGGGACTGAGCTTTTTGCTGACAAAGGACACGAAAGCACTGCAAACAACGGTGAATTGGGGAGACTATATCCCTATATAGCCGTCCTCGATGATCCTTGAAATCACAGAGCCGTATGAAGCAGGGTTTGTACAGAATCCCGTTTCACAGTCTAGATAGGATCGCTATATCACTGGAAAAAGACAAAATTGAGGTCCCGGAGTCAGAGGAGCAGCAAAGACGTAAGCCAATGGGTTGGCAGCGAATCCCTCAGTCTGTGACTCTCAGGGCAAGGTTGCCCAGGATTTGTTGAATCGTGCCAGTCGCGCCTGCGATCGCATCGCCGCCGGGCTGAATGCTTTAGATGATCCAGATGTTCTGGAAGCCTTTCGGATTGCCAACCGGGCTGTCGCCACTTCCCGTCGTCGTCAGCTCAGCCAAGAATTAGGCGGTTCCCCAGATAGGTTTGATCCACCCGAATGGCGACCGTTCCAGATCGCCTTTATGCTGCTGAATCTAGTCAGTATTGCCCAACCGGATCACTGCGATCGCGGTATCGTTGACCTGCTGTTCTTCCCCACGGGTGGCGGTAAGACTGAAGCCTATTTAGGACTGGCAGCCTTCACCCTGGTTCTCCGCCGCCTCAAACATCCAGGAATTCAGTCGGCAGGAATGAGCGTCTTAATGCGCTACACCCTGCGCTTGCTCACCCTGGATCAGCTTGAGCGGGCATCTCGTTTGATTTGTGCCTTAGAGCTGGAACGACAAAAAAATCCCAACCGACTAGGTGACTGGCCCTTTGAAATTGGGCTGTGGGTGGGACAGAGTGCCACGCCGAACAAAATGGGTAAACGGGGCGATCGGGATGAATACTCAGCGCGGGAACGAACCCTGGCATTCAAACGGGATAGCAGAAGCAAGCCCTCCCCAATTCCTTTGGAACGGTGTCCCTGGTGTGGGGAAAAGTTTTCTTCCAATTCCTTCCAACTCCATCCCAACGAGGATACGCCCAAGAATCTAACCGTCGTTTGTGTCAATCGGGGCTGTGATTTCCGTAGCCGTAATCCGCTCCCCGTACTGGCGGTGGACGAACCCATTTATCGACGATTACCCTGTTTTGTGATTGCTACCGTTGATAAGTTTGCTGCCTTGCCCTGGGTGGGTCAAACTGGCGCATTGTTTGGGCGAGTGACCCATTATCAGGAAAAAGGAAAACCTGAGGAAGGCTTTTACAGCAAAGGGGATGCGACCGTTGCGGGTAAGCCATTGGCATCCTACCTGCCCCCGCCCGATCTGGTAATTCAGGATGAGTTACATCTGATCTCCGGGCCACTGGGCACCATAGTGGGATTGTATGAAACCGCGATCGATACCCTCTGTTGCTACACCAAGGACGATAAACCGATTCGCCCCAAAATCATTGCCTCTACCGCAACTGTTCGGCGGGCTAGTCGTCAGATTCAGGCACTCTTTGGACGCAGCCACGTTGACATCTTCCCGCCACCCAGCCCCGATCGGCATGATTCCTTCTTCGCTAAAACCGATTTTAATGTCCCTGGGCGGTTATACCTGGGCATTGCGGCTCAGGGGCGCAGTCTTAAGGTGATTCTTTTGAGAGCGTATCTGGCAGTGATGGCATCTGCCTACAAGCAGTATGAGGAACAGGGCGGCAAGCGGAACAAGGAGAACCCTGCTGATCCTTATATGACCCTGCTGGGCTACTTCAACTCCTTACGGGAACTGGGCGGGAGCCGTCGCATTGTCGAGGATGAAGTGAATTCGCGCCTTGCCAAGTATGGCGATCGCCTGCGGTATGGCGAACTGGTGGGTCCATTCATGAGCCGCAAGATTGATGATGAACCGGAAGAACTCACTTCACGGGTTAGTACCAATAAAGTGGCAAACGCAAAACGTCGCTTAGCGCTGCCTTTCCACGAAAACGAACGGGTTGATGTTGCCCTAGCCACCAATATGATTTCGGTCGGTCTTGATATTGTTCGACTGGGATTAATGGTTGTCCTAGGGCAACCCAAGACGGCTGCTGAGTATATCCAGGCCACCAGTCGCGTTGGACGGGATTCCAACCGTCCCGGTTTAGTTGTGACCCTGTTGAATATTCACCGTCCCCGCGATCGCTCGCACTACGAACGCTTCCAAAGCTGGCATAACAGTTTCTATCGTGCCGTAGAAGCCACCAGCGTGACGCCGTTCTCGCCAAGAGCGTTGGATCGGGGCTTGGCTGGAGTCGTTGTCGCATTGGCTCGTTTGGGGATTCCAGAAATGACGGCTCCCCTCGGGGCTTCTCATATTGGTAGCCAGCGTCCAGCCGTGGATGCCGTGATTGACGCGATCGCCAGTCGGGCGGAGAGCCACAGTCCTGATTTAGATGCCACAACATCAGGCGACCTGCGCCAACGGGTCAGAATGCAGGCAATGGATCTGATTGATACCTGGCAACAAATCGCCGATCGCGATCAGCGGTTGCAATATCAAAAGGAAGCGGATTTAGCTCCCCCCCTCTTGCTGGATGCCCTGAATCCAGATGCCAACAGAGAACCCCTGGAACGGCAGAAATTTAAGGCTTACCGGAGCCTACGGGATGTGGAGGCAACGGTCAACTTGTGGGTGAAAGACCCTTATGGCATGACGATGGAGGAGGAAGGCAATGAGTAATCCAAGACGGAGAGCTAAACCCAGTGGGGAGTTGCGTCAGAGCCAGGTGTTAACCACCTTTGGACCTGGTGCAATGGTTGATTTACCGAACCGTTCCGTCGTCATCTCAGGTTTAACCTATTGGAGAGGGGAACGACAGTTTATTCGGGAAGATCGTCTGCGGTATAAAGTTTCAAAAAGTTTGAATCTTGCTGATGACCAGAACATTCAGCTTTACACACCGCCCCAACAATCCAATGATCCCCAGGCTGCCATTACTGGGATTGATGCTTTAGGTCTGCCATGACCATTGTGGTCTGGGCATAACCAACCCACTACCAAAGCCCTCTGACAGATCCCCCTGAATTCCTCCCGTAGGGAGCGGTATCCCAATAGACATAGATGGATTGGTTCGAGAGACGAAAGATCACTCCGCGATCGCCCAAACCAGCATTGTCACGGGTAACGGGTTTGCCATTTTGATCCACATACTTTTCGGGCTGGTCGCCAACGGGTCGCAGGTCATAGCGCCGACCATTAGGTAGTTGAATGCCGACCGCACCCTGTCGCTGGGAGTAGGTGCAGAGACCAGAGGATATGGCGCGATCCTCTCCGGCAGGAAAGATATCGCAACGGGCATCGACGGTATCGGCTTTGACGGCAACAGCAGTCCCCAGGGTAGCGATCGCAGTCATGGAAACCAGTAAGCAAGCATTTACACGGTTGTTCATCATTTCATTTACCTCTTTGTACTCAAGACTCAAAACCAGGTTTGCGGTCGCAAGATATCGCCGGAACACTCTAACTATGTTGGACTTCGGCTCCGGATTTGTGCTTCCAGGATGGGGGCACGATCTTGCCGCGCCGCACCGCCAGAACCAGCACGACCACAGTGAACGTGAGACTCACCAGCATGGCGATCAGCGATCCCTCTAAGCCAGCGTTGCCGCCAGTCAGCCATTCTGGACCTGTGACAATGGTCTTAAACAGTCCCTTCGCCTCATTGCCGGATATATTGACGGAGTAAATTGCGCCCATCGTGTAGTTCCATGCGATATGGAGACCAATGCCCATCCACAGGCGGCGGGTGAGTATATAGGGCGCTGCCAGCATCGGACCAAACGCGAGGACGATCGCCGCGATTCCTACAAAAGTCTCGCCTTCGTTCCCCAAGTGAATGAGACCGAACCACACGGACGAGAGCGCCAGAGCGCCCCAACCGCCGAATACACCCTCAAGAATGCGAAACACCACGCCACGGAACATCAGTTCCTCGGAAATGGGTACCAGTAGCACAAACCCTGTCACGGCCAGTGGGTTTTGCCAACTGTCAATCCCCTCGATGCGGTAGAGGCCGAGAACCATAGCGATCAAAATGCAGAGGGTGATCAGTCCGAAGCCGAGCAACAGGCCGAGACCGAGTTCGCGACCCTTGCGGGGCAGAGTCAGTTCGCTGACCCGTCGGCGTTCCACGAAATGTCCCCAACTGAAATAGACGAGCATCAGGTTCGCGACAACCAACACGCCCCCAATGAGAGATTGCACCTGGTTTTGGAAGATTGCCGGTGAAATCAGATATGCGAAGCTAATGTCCCTCGCCTTGGACATGAGGTAGTAGAGCACCAGCAGGTTGACGAACGGGTTACGCAGAATCCGCAGTAACCGGCGAATTTTTGAATCAGTTCGTATATCCATTTTTGAATCGGTTGATGTATCCATGTAATGACGCTCTGTGGGAAACAAGGATTGGCTCAGGTATTAACAAGATCAGGCAGCTTGGCGATCGCCCAGGTGCCAAAACGTTCTCGCGATCGGGTTTACTTTGCAGGCGGCAGCACAAACTGCGGGAACAAGTCAGCCGTACAGCGCGTATCCGGGGTGCGAGTCGGATTATTCACAAAGGCGACGCCGATATCCTTGGCGCACTGGGAGAACTCGATCACTCCATGACCGGCGCTGGAAAACTCCACAAAGGTGCCGTTACGCAGCCGCTCCATCACCTGAACGCCCATGCCACTGTGGGTCATGGTGTCGTAGCGCCCTTGCAATACCAGGGTGGGGATGCGGCTGTCAGTCGGGGCACGTTCGCTAGCGGGAGCAGGTTCAACGGGCCAGAAGGAGCAGATGTCGTAAACTTCTTGGGCAGATTTCAGCCACCTGACCCCAAGTTGGGGGATCCGCATCTTGTTGTAAGTGGTCTTGACCTGGTTCATGTCGGGTGATTGTTCGCGGCAGTTGACACTGCGGAACATCCCCCAAGTAATCAGTTGATCGATGGGGATAAAGGAGTCAGTGAGGGCAGACACCACCTCGTAGACATGGCGCACTTCGAGGTCAGACAGGGCATTGACGGCAGCGGTAAGGGTAGCGGCGGTGTCCCCCTTAAATTCTTCGGCAACAAAGGTGCGCAGGGTTTCCCGATCACGCGGGGTATCCAGGTAACCAACTCCATAGAAATTCGCCAGCAGCAAGGTTTTCTGCGGTTCGGGCAGGCTATTGATCGCGGCCTGCACCTGCTGCACCCAGCGACTGGCAGGGCGGCTCGTTTCAGCGGCGGCAGCTCTGGCACGCAACAGCTTGTCGGCTTTGGCTTCAAAGTCACTGGCTTGTAGGCGATAGGACTCCGGCGAGGGTTCCAGGGCGGGGGACGTCGGGGCATTGGCAGCGAGAGATCCGGTAATAACCCCCTCAAAGGTCGTGGTCTTACCCTGCTCTAGCTCATGGACAATCAGCGGCAGGTAGGGGGCAATCTGCCGGGGGCGCGAGTTCATTGCATCAATCAGGGCGACAAACTCGGCTGGGGTGACGCGATCGATGGGGGTGGAGTTCCCCTGAGCGGTGATGGGTTTTGCCAGGGGAATCGGGGTTTTCTCCAGCTTGGCGAGTAGGGCTTGGGTGCGCGGTGCCAAGTTGGGGTAGGCGGCGCGGCAGGCGGCATTGGCTTCGCAGTCTGCGACCAGATTGAGGAAGCTAACTTCCTGAGAGCGCACATCGAAGGTATACGTGTTGACCTGCATGGGTACCGTGGAGTCGAGCACCACGCTGCGAACCCGATCCGGGTGGTTGATCATAATCCGCTGTGCCAGGTAGGTGCCGTAGGAAATGCCGTAGAGGTTCACCTGCTTGTAGCCGAGGGCAGCAGTCAAGTTCACCACATCCTGGGCGTTGTTAGGGGTGTTGTAGTGGCTCAAATCGTTGCCATGTTTTTCTAACACGCGAGCGCACAGGGCATGCATGGCATAGAGTTTTACGGTGCTGTCGTCGGCATTGGGAAAGCGCGATCGCAACTGCTTCATCAGGGGATCAATCACGCTCACATAGGCACCGCTGGGGTTGAGCAACAGACCAAAAGTAATTAGTGCCGTCGGGGCACAGCCTAAGCGATTGGAGAACTGAGTGCCCCGCTGATCGAGCAAAATGAGGTCGCGAGTTTGGCGCAGCGGTTCGTAGTTTTTTGCCCGTGTTTCCAGCACCGACGCTTGCAGCAAGCTACCTCCTGGGCCACCGCGCAGATCCATAATCGGGTCGGGGGCAGGGGAAAGGCTGCGGCTCCGCAGGACAGCGTAGGTCAAGTCAATCTGGCGACCTTTGGGGTTGGCGTAGTTTTCTGGCACAGTGAGAATGCCGCAGGTGATAGTTTTGCCCTCAATTTCGTTAGGGGGCAGCACCGTGGGGCAGGGGATAACGGTGAGGGGGTAGCGAGACGTTTGGGCAGAGGCGGGAATTTGGGCGGCGAGGCTAGCAGCAAGGGCAAGTAAGGGAAGGGTAAAGATGGGAAGTAGGCGTTTCATGGAGAGATGGGGTGATGAGGGAGATAGGGAAGTGGGGTGAGGGGGAAGTGGGGAAGTGGGCGATGCGGTGAGCGATGAGTCGAACCGAGATAGGGCGATCGCAGTTTGGCACTTTGTTGAATCGCGATCGAATCTTGAATGGCCGTCAGGTCAGCACCAAAGGCAGATTCAACCAGTTGAGTGGGGTCATACAATTGCCGCAGTTTCACCTGCTCGGCTTGCAATGCTTGCTGTGTCAAATGTTCGTGCCCAAATACTGCCGCGATCGTGGCACCTAATCCAGACCAGAGTAAAAAGCGGCGGTTAAATTTCATCTTGCTCACCGGATGCAGGAGAACGGTTTGAAGTTAAGGGGAGTTTGCTCACATAAAAATGATTGACCGCCTGCCCCACGCCCCAGAAGTAACAGAAGGCAGCTATTCCCGGTGCTAATGTCCCAACCAGTGGCACTACAGCTCCCACGGCGACAACCAATAACCAGACCAGAACCCCCATCAAAATCGCGCTCGCGATGCCAAACAGAATGCCAATCCGGGCTAAGAGATCGCCGCCCTGCTGAAATTGCCAGAGGCGGGCAATGCTAATCACCAGCAAACCGTTGAGCAGCATCAGGGCGATCGCTTGCCAGATGCCAATGTTGGGAATCGGCAGCAGGGCAATGATCGCCGCACCCAGCGCATAATCCAGAATCAGGTTGCGGGCTTTGAGGTTGACTTTAGCGGGATGATCCATAGCGATCGCGATGGATGGACTAACTAAATGGGTGCCGCATTTTCGTATCCCGCAATCGCTGTAATTCTGATCGCCAAGATGTCACCAGGTGATCGCTGTCCACATCCTGCCCCTGTTGTTGTACCCGCCATTTACGAAATGCTAGTTCATTCTGGGCTTTGACAATGGCGGCAGAGGTGCGGCGATCGTATTGGGGAATACGGCGTGTCTGAAAACTGCGATCGCGCTTCACGGCTTCATACTCTTCCGGCGTAATCACAGGTTCCGACTCATCGGCAAGCTGTTCCCGGATCACGCTTCGTTCCCAAATGCCGCTCTGCCAGAGCATCACCCCCAAAATCACAAAAAACGGCAAAAAGCCGACCAGTCGCAGGGCACTATGCTGCACCCACTGATTCAGCAAGGGTTCCACAACGACGGGGGCGGCAGCAGCTTTAGGGTCATCTACAAATGGCTTACCGGTGGTCAAATAGACGAACAGTGCAAAGAGTAACCCCAGCGCATTGTTGAGAAAATGACCCGAAAATCCTAGTAGCCAGCCGCCAATGGGTGCCGCAATGCGTAACCAGCGTCGCGTCGTTTGACGGGCTAACCCCAGGCCCATGCCAAACAGTCCCGTGTAGAGAGCATGACCCGCAAATCCAAACAGGGCAAAGCGATCGGCGATTTGAAAATACAGCGGCATATCACCCGTGGAGTGAAACCCATTGGTAATGTAAAGCGGCGTTTCCAGCAAATTAAAGCCAACGCCGACCAATGCACCATAAATAAAGCCGTCGCGCACATTATCAAACTCACTGCGGAATAGCCAGAAAAGTAGCAAGACTCCCAGCCCTTTCAAGGTTTCCTCGACAATTGGACCAGCGATCGGAGGTGCCAGAGTCCTCCCAGCACCTTCGCCCAAAATGGTTTTGATATTGGGGTAGAGCACCACAAAATCATCTAAACCCTTGAAAATAGCAGCGTTAATGGGCAGAGCAATGGCGGTGGCAATCACGGCTCCCCACAACACGGCGATCAGGTAAAGCCAGCGAGATTCGGGTTCGCGGCGATCGAGAAACCAGAGAATGGCAAGGGGTAACAGGGTCATGAGCAGGACGGCAATCTGACTGATGACAAAGACCTGCACATCCGCTGGGGAGAGGGCTGAGAAATAGTTACGAAACAGCGAATAGAGGCTAAATACCAACAACGTTGCCAAGACGATAATGGCAAATATGGCATTTTTAGAACGGCTGAGAGGCGAGCCGTAGAGAATTCTGGCAATATCAGTCGATGTCATAGAGCACTGGTGATAAGGGGTAAGATCGCCAAGCGATCGCATGAATCCACCACTCACGCGATCGCTTGGAGTAAAGATATTCACGACTCGATCAAAACTCGCGATCGCAAACAAATTTGACTAGCGATTGCAGTCCGCGTCATTGGTATAGACGATCGAGTCGTACTGTCCTTGTGACGTGCGAATTGAAACATAGGAATTACTGCCCGATTCACGCCAAAAGCTGTATTTATCAGGAGGAGCCGTAATCGTCTTGACAAACTCATAGCCGCGATTCTCTAACGTAGCCTCTGCCTGTCCGGCTCTAGCTCCTACCAGATCGCTCAAGCTCGATACCGGATGATATTGCTCGTTGCGACTCCCATTTCTTCCGCTGTGCTACGGATGCAGGCATTTCTGGAGCGTTGGGGAATCGCTTGTGCCACTAGGGGGACAGCAACAATCAGGGCGATCGCGGCGATTACACCAGTGCTTAAAACACTCTTTAATTGCATTACGAAAGGAACTCCTCAACAAAATCTCCGAACGAGTACCGATTGACTGAACCAGGGGTCATTCACCCCCATCGGCAAAGATGATGAAATCACTACGAATCCAGCCAATCGCTTTCGACTGCACAAATTGCACCTTGCACCAGTTCAAATCACTGCCACGGGTATCTTGATCTCTGACGCACTGAATCACCTTCACTTTGTCACCAGGCAGCCCGTAGCTGGGTGAACTGGAGTTAACCGTTGGCTGCGATCGCACATTAATCCGGGCGGTAGCACTGCTGGCCTTTAAGGTAGAAACGCCACGAGCAGCAACTGGGGTGCCAGAACTTCCACTATTTTGTGTGCCAGAGTTTTGTCCAGAGGGAGCAGTGTTCCAGTAAACGTAGATGGATTCAGTGGCAAGGCGGTAAATTTGCCCCTGGTCGCCCAATCCAGCTTGCCGATAAGCGGCACGACCATTTTGATCCCGATAGTTTCCAGGATTATTGCCCACTGGAACCAGGTCATAGCGTTTGCCATTTTGCAACTGAATACCGACAACCCCCTGCCGTTGCGAAAAGGTACAGGGGCCTGAAGCGGTGGCGCGGTCTTGCCCTTTGGGATACACATCGCATCGAGCCGTCACCGTATCTGCTTTTGCGGCTACAGAAATAACCACCGAGGCAATTGTGGAGAGTGTAGCGATCGCCAGCCTGAAATACGATTTTGCAAATGTAACCATGTTCAAACTTCCTGTAACACCAGAGAAAAATCTAACGCAGATAAAAGTGCTGAAATTTTCTTTGATCGTAGCTTAAGGCAAGGGTGCATAAATGAAGACGTGATCAAAATCTCTTAAGGTCGATCTGGAACGTTACGCAACGGCGAACCGAATCCTTAAGTCTCTTCGATTCAAATGTAGAAGTTCAGCAGCAGCAAATTTACCGAAAAGTTGTGGGATTTTTATTTACTCTGACCAAATTTTATTAAGCTATAATGTTTCCTGCTGTGTACCCACAAGTCTCTAGATGTGGCTATACCTTAAGTTCAAGCGCTGAAAGCAAATTCCTGGCTTGGGTGGCAGCCCACGTTCAGGGCTATCCATTACGCAAAACTTGCTCAAGCTCCTGGGCCAGCTTGGGTCTAGCTAACTTTGCCTCTGAACCTGAAGACAGAGCTTTTGGGACACACCCAAATCCCCTCCAAAAGGTCCAATCGGCTCTGTTGCAAACGAAGTGGTGAACCTGCCCTCTGGAGTCAAGCCGCTCTGCAACTCCGGAGAAGAATAAACTGGTGAGATGAGGGCAAATCCTCAGCGTCCCAGTGGCTTTAAGCGATATCCTAACCCATGCTTAGTTTCAATGAATTCTTCTGCCCCAACCTGCTTTAGCTTCTGGCGCAAGGTCTGAATATAAAACCGGACTGTAGCATCCGCCCGTGAATCATCTCCAGACCAGAGGCGATCAACAACGTGAGAGGGGCTGAAAACCTGAGTTGGATGTCGGAGCAGTAACTCTAACACCCCATATTCTTTCGAGGTAAGAGGAACGACCTGATCCCGAAACTTCACTTCATAATTGCTGGGATCAAGCAGCAACTCACCCCATTTCAGCAGGGGCGATCGCTGCCCCATTCCCCGACGCAGCAGCGCCCGAATTCTAGCCATTAGCTCATCTAAATCGACGGGCTTCACGACATAATCATCTGCTCCCGCATCCAGGCAAAGAACTTTTTGTGCGGTGGATGATTCTCCGGTCAGCACGAGAATGGGAATTTCTTGATTCAGCTCAGCATCGGTAACCTGTTCAGAACCCCTGCGAATTTTCCTGCAAAGCTCAAGACCGTTGAGTTTAGGGAGATAAAAATCCAGCAGAATCAGGTCATAAGCTTTCAATTGAGTCAGCGCCAAACCGGCTTCTCCGCCACTCACCCAATCTACCTGATACCGTTTGCAGGTTAGACCCTTCACGAGAGAAGCCGCTAGATCTTGGTCGTCCTCTACCAGAAGAATTTTCATCTGAGGTCAAACTCACCGGAACTGTGGGCAGTTTGTCTCTAATTTACCTCCTAAGATAAATATTAACAAGTTCCTCTCCTGCTGCAACCATGCCTACGTTCTGCCTTCGCCCGCTTACTCCGATTCCACTTCGCTGGGTTCTGATTGTGCCCTTTATCCTGCAAGCAGCGGGTATCGTGGCATTAGTGGGGTATCTGTCCTACCGGAGTGGACAGCAAACGGTTTCGGATCTAGCAGAGCAGCTGATGGTTGAAGTGGGCGATCGCACCACCCTTTACCTCGAAAAAACCCTCGAAGTTCCTCATCTCATCAACCAACTGAATGCCGATGCCATTCGTTTAGGGACAATTCCCGGATTTGAAAGCATCAATATCGCCACCCTGGAGCAGGTTTTTCTGCAACAAATCAAGCGGTTTCCCACCATTGGAACGATCGCGATCGGGAACGAACGGGGAGGCATGGTCGGTTCAGCCCACAACAAGTCAGACTTGAGCGTTTATCGCACCCAGGGATTTGCGAGGGGCATCTTTTCAATTTCTTACATGGATGCTGTAGGCAAGCGGACCCCTGCCCTTCTCATTTCTAAAAATTACGATGTTCGTAAGCGGGATTGGTATCAGATTCCTAAGCAAGCGGGGCAAGCCACCTGGAGTCCGATTTATCAACTGATTGCTCCTGCCCCTTTACTAAGCGTTTCTGCGGGGTTTCCCTTCTACGATCAATCCGGCAAATTTCAAGGGGTGCTAGCGACCGATATTATATTAGACAATTTCAACCAATTTCTGGCAAACCTGAAAATTGGTAAATCTGGACAGGTCTTGATTATTGAGCGATCGGGGTTGTTAGTTGCCAGTTCAACAAATCAACCCCTGTTGACTCCACAAGCAGGAAAATTGGAGCGAGTCAGAGCAATCGAAAGTGCCAATCCACTCATCCAGAATACAATGTCCCAGATTGCCCAATCGCTGCATCTGGAAACCCTCAACACAGCTCAGCAGCTTGTGATTTGTCAGGAAAACACGCCTCAATTTGTGCGGGTCATTCCCTTTCGCGATCGCCTGGGGTTGGACTGGTTGATTGTCGTTGTGGTGCCTGAGTCCGATTTCACCGCTCAAATTCAGCAAAATATCCGGACTACGATACTACTGTCCTTGCTGGCATTAGCAGGGGCGATCGCCTTTGGAATTGGCATTTCCAATCGAGTCACCACTCGCATCAGCCGCTTAGATCAGGCCAGTCGAGAGTTCGCCCAAGGGAATTTAGCCTACCCTATCGCTCAACCGTTACCCACCGATAGCTCCATTACCGAAGTCCAGGGATTAACCCAATCCTTCAACCAGATGGCGGAGCAGTTGCAGCAGTTGTTTCAGACGAAGGTTGAAGCAGAAGCCAATCGCCAGAGCGAAGCCCGATTTCAACAGTTAGCCGCGGCGGTTCCTGGCATGATTTATACCTTAACTCGGTATCCCGATGGCGCTCAAAAGTTTGAGTATGTGAGTTCGGCAAGCCGCACGCTGCTTGAACTGGAACCCGAACAGGTGCTGGAAAATGTTAGTGATGTGATCGATCAGATCCATCCCGACGATCGCTCATCCTACGATGCAGCCTCCACTCAAAGTATTGCGTCACTGGAACCCTTCTCCCTGTCCTTCCGAAATATCACCCCGTCGGGCAAGATCAAGTGGCTAGAAGCCAGTTCTCGCCCCTTACATAACGCCAACGGCAGCATTACCTGGTATGGCATTTTGTTGGATGTGAGCGATCGCAAACAAGCAGAAGTTGCCCTTCGACAATACGAACGCATTATCGCCAGCACAACGGATGGAATTGCTCTGATTGATACCCAGTTTCGTTATCAAAATGCTAACCCGACCTATTTAAACTGGTACAACAAATCCATTTTTGACATGATTGGGCAATCCGTTAATGAAATTATTGGTCAGGATGTATTTGAAACTCTTTTTCATCCCTACCTTACGCGTTGTCTGGTAGGTGAAACGATTGAACACAGCGCCTGGTTTGAAATCCCGACACTGGGGAGACAGTTCTTCAGTGTGACTTACTCGCCCTACCTGGATGAAACTCTGGCGATCGCTGGGATTGTGGTTAGCTTGCGGAATATTACCTCACTCAAACAGACAGAACAAGAACTGGAGAAAGCCAAAATCGCAGCAGAAACAGCCAATCAGGCAAAAAGCGTTTTTCTAGCAAACATGAGTCACGAACTTCGCACACCACTGAATGTCATTCAAATCATGACTCAGATGATGCATCACGCCACCATCCAGATTCCAGAGCATCAGGAATACATTGATCTAATTTCGCGGAACAGCGATAATCTACTCAGATTAATCAATAATGTACTCGATTTATTCAAGATTGAAGCCGAAAAAGTTTCATTAGAGAACAGCACAACAAATCTTTCTGAGCTACTTCAGGCAATCTACACGCTATTTAAACAGCAATGTCTTGAAAAGAACATCCAGATCAGCTTTGAAGTTGATGCAGCAGTACCAGAATACATTCTGGTCGATGCTCAAAAACTCCAGCAGGTTCTGATTAATCTCATCGGTAATGCGGTTAAGTTTACCGAACAGGGAGTAATTAGATTACAGGTTACGCTTGAAGCTGTTGAGGATGGAATGCAACAGCAGGACGAAACCATTTCTCTGGCTTTCGCAGTCGAAGACACTGGCGTTGGCATTGCACCCGAAGAGTTAGATCAGATCTTTGATGCCTTTGCCCAAGCCACTGCCGGACGACAGATCACGGGCGGTACAGGCTTAGGATTGAGCATTAGCCAGAGCCTAGTGCGTCTGATGGGAGGAAACATTACCGTTCAAAGCACTCTGGGCATCGGCAGTACGTTTCAGTTCGTGCTGCCCGTTCAATCTGTGACGGCGGCGATCTCCCAGTCTACTCACTTGAACCAGCACATATCAAGGTTGGCTCCGGGTCAGCCAGTTTACCGTATTCTCATTGTCGATGACCAGGAAGCCAATCGGATGCCCCTGATCCGGTTGCTGTCCGAAATCGGATTTGAGGTAGAAGCGGCGGCAACCGGAGAAGCGGCGATCTCTCTCTGGCAAAATTGGCACCCCCACCTGCTTTTGATGGATTTGCGAATGCCGGGACTGACTGGTTGGGAGGCAACCAAACGGATTCGGGCAGAAGAGATGGATGAGCAGGTGCGCCAGGTGAAACGAGAAGCAATGGGTAATGATCCCAACGCCTGTCCAACCTGGCCCGTTGTGATCATGGCCGTGACAGCTCAGGCCCTGGAGGGCGATCGCAAACTTTCCCTGGCAGCAGGCTGCGATGACTATCTCAGTAAACCGATTTCTCTAGAACTTTTACTGAACAAAATTGCCCAACACCTGAATCTCACTTACGGGGATGGTTTGACTGAGTCAGGCAGTCGCCCACCCGACTCGTCTGCAAAAACGGACCCCAAACTTCGTCGGGTAGCACAAAGGCGGGGTCAATGTCTGTGAAGCTCATAGAGTCCTAATCGCTAAAACCGAGTTATTGCAATCCTCTCACACTCCTAGAGGTTTTCGGATAGGCTTTAATTGCTTGGTTGCCTCATCAATACAAATCACAGGAATTTTGGGGTCATAAGCCGTTTGATACACCTCCAACACGCTTTCCATACGCCAGACAAACTCGGCGGATTGTTCAGGCGGAATTACCCAGCACTCTTGTCGCCAGGGTTGCAGTTCGTTTTTTCAGTACTTGTCGCACACTCTCGTGGCTCAGTTGCTCAACATAGTTCAACTCAACCATCCGATCTGCTAGCAACCGCAACGTCCATCGCCCCTTTCCCTTCGGTGCCTCGCTACAGCACAATGCAATCAAATGCGCCTCGACTTCGCCATCTAATTTTCGTTTTCGACCGCCACCGGGACGACACTTGAGCGCCGCTTCCAACCCTTCCTCGACAAATCGCTGACCACTCGCTCAATCGTTCGGATACTCATGCCAAAGGCATTGGAGTGAGAGCAAAATTTCAGCTAAAACTCGTTGAAAGGCATAGTACCACCCTGCCCGACCATCTAAAAGTCCGCGATTGAGGATTAGGCAATAGAACAGAATGATAAAAGGGGCAATCACTTTTTGCTTCCGGAGACGATCGCCTAAACTTAATTGCTTAGTTGGTGTTGCTAGTAGTTTTTGAGCTTCCAAAATGGCGTAACGATTCTGTGCCCAAAGCCAATGACTGAGGGATTTGCGATCGTCGTGATGGATGTAAGCTGATAGTTGCCCTGTATTTCCATCAACCTTTAGAAGCTGAGTGTGTCCATCATCAAAGTAAGTGGCGCGATCGCGGCGAAAAAGAACGGCACGAGGGGGTAATAACGTTGCTCGCAGCGGTTGACCAAATACACAATACTTGAAGCGAACAAAATAGGCATTTATAATTGAGTCTGAAGGGAGACAATTCATTTCAGTTATTAGTTCCTCTGTGATGTGATAATCAGCATCCAGGCTTAAAACCCATTCAGTCTGTACTTGATGTAGCCCATAGTTCCACTGATTAGCGTGAGTGTCAAAGGTGCGTTGAAATACTTGTACTTGAGGATAGGCAGATAGAATTTCTAATGTCTCATCTGTACTACCACTATCGACGACAATAATTTGCTTAGCCCAGGTTAAAGAGGTTAAGGTACGCACGAGATTTGCAGCTTCATTATAGGTGAGAATTACAGGCGTAATCGTGTCCAGCATAAAATGATTTAGGAGGGTAAAGGTAACGAAAACTTTAGGGTAAAGATTATTGGTAGTATTTGACTAAGCTTGATACAGTCCAATTCCAGCTATAGTGCTGACTAATTATTGTGCGGGCATCTTCGCCCCTTTGTTTTGCCTGGGCTCGGTTGTTGAAAAAGTGTTGCAGGGTTGCTGCGATCGAGGTTTGATCTAAGGGGGTTACCCAACCAAGCCTCGATCGCTCAACTAGGGGAGCTAACGCCACACCGGGTGTCACCAAAACAGGTAAGCCATTCGCCATTGCCTCCAACACAGCAATCCCAAAGTTCTCCGAATGGGAGGTTAGGGCAAATAAGTCTGATCCTTGCAGCAGCAATGCTTTGTCCGCTCCAGTAACAAAGCCTACTCGGCAGGTGCGTCCTGCTAATCCTGTTGTTTGCAGTAATTGCTGAACGGTGACTTCATAATCCGGTGATGCATTGCCAGCCAGAACAAACGTGAAGGGATAGTCGCGCAATTCACTTAACGCAGCAATGAGATAATCTAAACCCTTTTTAGGGTGCAAGCGGGACAGGAAGAGAATAATCGGCTCATCCGCTGGTAAACCTAAGGTGGTTCTCAGCCTTGCTCTTGCCTCTGGCAGGGGTGATGGTAGCTCCAGACCGTGGGGTAAGACAAAGCTGGGAGTGGGTAACCCCAGTTGGCTGGCTTCCTGTTGTTCCTGGTCTGACGTGAAGTGAAGATATTGAGCATGGTGCAAATTAGCTCGTTCAATCAAGTGCCAATAAAGTTGCTTTTTCCGATATCCCTGTTGTAATGACCAGTGACAGAGTTGCCCCAACGGTCGAACAATGTAGGGAATGTTTTGCCGCCGAGCGATCGCCATTGCTACAGTAGAAGCCCAGGAGAAAATAGCGTGAACATGGACGCGATCGTAGCCGGCAATATGCTGCCAGAGCCAGGTTGCCAACGATGACGAAAAGGCAAATTCGCGGATGGGTGCGATCGGTGGAGAAAAGCGAGGAAAGAAACGGATTGGCACTGGCGTATGAGGGGGATACTCCAGCGGTTTATATAACGGCACATCCAACACGCCATCCCCATGATCGTTGGTAGTCAGAATTTCTGCCTCAACATTTTGCAGGCGTAATGCCTTAACCAGTTGCAAAATAGCTTCACTTGGCCCGCCGCGTAAGGGTGAGATGGAGGGAATCACATGTAAAACTTTCATAGGCTATTTCTAACTAATGGGTGCAGATGGTTGGAATTTGCTTTCTTTGGGGAACGGGTTAATCAGAGGTTGATTGAAGTGGGAAGCGAGCAATTGCCCCAATGTTCTGCTAAATGATGTGTAACCAAATTGATCGATCGCAACTTTTCTGAGATTTTCCGGTTGGTACATCAATAGATTGGGATAGTTACCCTGCAAGATAGTGATCAGCGTTGTCGCGATCGCCTGGGTATCATCTGGATCAACCAGTGCGCCAAACCGTCCCTGTCCTAGCGGATCAACCGCCCCGTCTAAACAACTGCCGAGAACTGGTTTGCCAGATGCCATTGCCTCTAAAAAGACGATGCCAAATCCTTCCAATTTACTCGGTAATGCAAATACATCACACAGGTTATAGTAATCAGCCAGTTCATCATCAAAGACAAAGCCCGTGAGGGTAACACAGTCTTGCAGTTGCCGTTCTGCAATCAGGGCTTCTAAGCGTTGCCGATCGTTGCCTTCACCCACAATCAGATAACGCAGATCGGGCATTGTTTGACGCATTTGCGGTAAGGCATCCAGTACCCGATCGTAGGGATGATAGGCTTCCCCTGCCGCCAACCGATTGACCGTTAAAATCACGGGTTGATCCACCTTAAGGTTATATCGCTGAAGTAGATGAGTCGGTTTAGCCGCCAGTTGAAACCGTTGTCCATCAAAGGTATTGGGCAATAGAGACACTCGCTCCGGCTCCAAATGTTGCTCCTGTAACAGCCGATCGCGAGTATAGGTACTCACCGCCAACACGCGATCGGCATGGACAATGGCACGCTTCAGATCTGGACGTTGCACATCCCAGGCTTCAAACCCGTGTGCCACCACCCAGTAGGGAATCCCCAGCACCTGCTTTAGCCAGTAGGCGGCAACCGCAAAGTTTAAATGCGTGCTGATTACCAGATCGGGGGGGTGGTTAATGCTGGCTGCCAGAGCTTTAGTCGCAAAAGCAGGTGCCCGGAATTGTGGGGGGAAGGTTCCCGTAAAATGAAAGCGTGATGGAGCCTCGGCTGGCTGCTGCCAACCCCGATCGTGCATGAGACAAATCTCCGGTCGGAGTTCTGGATACAGGTCTTTCAATGCCTGGAGCAAGAAACCAGAGTAGGTTTCAATGCCACCTTTGAGATCAAACAGGCTGGGAGCCCAGAGATGAATTGAGGGAGTCGTGTTCATGGTGAAGCTGGTGAAGAATCAAGAGAATTAGCGGAACTGAGCAGCCGTAGGTAGCAAAACCCGCCAGAGCGGAAAACTGGTGATCACGAGCAGGCAAGAGGTAAAGCAAAGGGCGATCGGGCTGTGAGGGATGGCAAGCATCAGCATTGCCCAGGTAGCAAACCAGGCGGTGAGCGTCCAAATCAACCGGACGGCTGCCCGGACTGAAAGCTTGGCTTGCAAAAGTTTGTGGTGCAGATGGCGTTGATCGGGGAAGAAGGGTGATTTTTTATCCCATAACCGACTGGCAATGACTCGCACCATATCTGCAATGGGAACTGCCAGCACCCAGAAAGGAGTCATGGCTACCGCGAAGGTTGGGGTTTGCATTAAACCGACGGCTCCGATCGCTGCTAACGTAAATCCAATAAAGTACGATCCCCCATCGCCCATAAAGATGCGGGCAGGGTTAACGTTGTAATACAGAAAGCCAACCAATGATCCGGCTAACGCTAGCGCCAGCAACGCCAGGGGCGGATAATGCCAGCAGATCAGGCTCAAGGCAAGGGTAGCGATCGCGCTCACACCACCCGCTAACCCATCCAGTCCGTCCAGCCAATTAATCGCGTTGGCAACTCCAGCTAACCAGAGGAATGTCATCGGTAGACTGAAAATCCCCGTAGGCACTACACCGATCAACGGAACAGGTAGGATCTCAACTCGGACACCCAGCGCCCAACTGAGACATGCCACTACTCCCTGTAAAAATAGCCGAATAAAGGGTGAAAGCTGAAACATATCATCAATTAATCCAATCCCAAAAAAGCCTGTAGCGCCTAACAGAATGCCGATAATGGGAGATAAAGAGGTCATTGATGAATTATCAAAATAGTTTGATAAAAGCATCAGTATGATTGCAAGTAAGGTTCCTAGAAAGATTGCAATGCCACCAATCCGCACGATCGATTGTTGATGGATTTTGCGCTTTCCCGGTTGATCAATATAATTCCACTGTAAGCCTAATCTTTGAATCAGTGGCGTTAAACTCAGAGTGGCGGTCGCCGCAATTACTGGAACAATCGACAAAAACATGAAGCACCTCAATCTGGTAATTCAGTAGTTGCTTCTACTATGAGACTGAGATGTTCGCGATCGTGTTTTTGTAAGCGGTTAGATCAAGTATACGTTTGTGATTTATGCAAACATCACGAATGAACAACTCACTACAATTGCATTGCATCTAGCAATCCTTGTGTAGTTCGAGCATAGTTGTAATCACGAATGATGCGGCGGCTCTGCTCTCCCCACCGTTTGAGCCGATCGCGATCGGCAAAAGCTGTTTGCAAAAACTCCGCAAGTGCTGTAACATCTCCAGATGGGAAGATCAAACCATTTTGTAAAGGCTGTACCAGGTCGGCGGCGCAACCCACATGATCACTGACCAGTACGGGTTTCGATAAACACATCGCCTCATTGATCGCCAGACCCCAGGTTTCCCCAGAGCCATAGCTGGGTAACACTACCAGATCCGCGATCGCGTAGGTGCGTGGCATCTGGCTCTGATTTTGAAAGGGGGCAAAGTAAATGTGGGTGTGATTCACCGCCGCTGCTCTCAACTCTGCTTCCAGTTTTCCGTTGCCGACAAACAATAATGAAACATTGGACAAGTTTGCCGCTAAAAAGGCGTGTAACAGATCCAATGGGCGCTTTTTGGCAATTAATTTACCCGCAAACAGAATCACGGCATGGTGCGCTGGAATACCCAACTCCTGTTTCCAGAGAGCCGCTTGAGTGGTGGCTGGAATAGCCTGGTTAAAAAACCGATCGTTCTCTACAGCATGGGGTGAAAAGAACAGGCGTTGCGGTGAAACCTGGTGCGATCGAAAGTAGTGGTAGTTCGCTTGACCAACATAGAGGCAGGCTGAAAAGTGCCGAAAGAGTTGGGTAATCCATTGTTGCTTGAGCCAGGGCTTGAAACCGCGATCGGGGACTAACCGATGAGAATCCCCCCGAAATAACATAGGAGTGTCTTGCCACTGCCAGAGAAACCGATACAGACTGGCATAGTTGTAATTCATCAATAACACGGCATCAGGCTGATACGCCTTGACTTGGGGGATCAGGGAGGGATTCTGTAATCCCCAAAAGTGTTGAGTGCCAGGAGTCGGACTGACGTTGGGCACGAATTCCCACTCGTAGCCTGCTAACAACGGAATATCCCACTCAATCACTTGTTGAAACCCCGGATCAAGCTGATCACTCACACCAAAATCCCACAGATAAAACACCCGCAATTCACATGCCGCCTGATGGGTCAGATAGCGAAACCAGGGCGCATAATATTGGATGGGATGGGACGTAATAATAGCCAGTCGTTTCATGATCAGGAAGGCAGTCGGTGGGTGGATAGGGGACGTTGCAATTTCATAAAGGCGACGCGAATCCCCAAAATCGGCACAGACGACTGAAACAGCGTGGCTGCATACACTCCCGCCGTCCACTCGGTAGAGGCCAGTGCCAGACTTAACACCAACACACAAAACATGGTGCGGGCTGAAAAGGCAGGCATCCCGATCGCTAGCCGAGTCACTGCTCCATAGAAAGCTCCTAAGAGCGCCCCAATGCCAGCACAGCCAATTAAACCAAAATTGGCATAGGCTTCTGGTAACAGTCCCCAGGCGATCGTGGTTTTCAACGTGTCCTGATAGGTTTGGCGATGAATGTGGATATTCAGCATGTGCGTTCCTTCATGACTGCGAATCTTGTTGGGTAGGAGAACACGGGGCACAAATAACAGGGGAATAATGGCATAAGTCTGCCCGCCCACATAGGAGTATTGAGCCGGAATTTTTTCCTGGGCCATCATCAGCATGTGAATGACGCTAGACCGTTCGATAAATGACTCTTTTTTCTCTTTTTTGGGTTCGTAGCGTTTCGGTTGGGGGTTCAGATTTTCGGCAGCATACCCAGACCATTCCTGAAACCAGGCAGGATACTCCCAGGGCTGCACATAATGAGACTCACTACCTGACCAGTATTTATGTCGCATTTCATGTTTGCCGTAATGTAATGGCATCAGCAACACTAAACCAATCAATACTGCAACTAATGGTAACTTTCTGCCACCAATCACATAAGCAATCGTCGATAGTAAAAATAAGGTGAGAGCTGTTTTCAAAATTAACGAGGCGGCGGCCGATAGAATATTTAAGGCTAAAAAGATCACGAAGGTTCTGATTTTCTTGGGAGGAAGTGACCCTTCCCCACACCGATATGCCAATACAAAAATCCCTAAAAAACTTAGACCTAAGATAATGCCGCGAACGATCGTAAATAAGTTATCTGGAATACCTTGCCACCCCCCAATCACATACATATTTAACAACGCCCCGGCTCCCACGATCGCAATAAAAAACGTTTCTGCTGATTCCGTCTTTAAAGCACGATAGGATTTTTTAGAATTATTTGGTGTCCTCACCAGTTGAATCCAGACTAACGTCCCACTCAAGAGAAAAAATGCTGTAGCGATTCCAGCATAGAGATGTTGCTCAGGCGAGTACTTCAAAACATTAGGATTCTCACTTAACAGCGGTAGGCAAAAAGTCCACAAGTAGGTGAGTGAGAAGAACGGAAACACCGGCATTCCTTGCACCTTGCCATCACACCAGAGGTAGACAGGATACATACAGACTGCCCCAATCAGTACAGTCGCACAGGCAGTCGTGGGCGCAACATGGAGTAACGCTTTGCGATTAAAAAACAGCAATAACCCAACCCCAATCCAGAAAATCTGGGTCATTGATTTTTGCTTTGGCATCATCACTTGACCTCTCACCGGGCATTACCAGTAGTCTGTAAACCGCGATCGAACACGGTGCATAATTTGCGCGTCATTTCCCGAGCGGTATAGCCTTGAAACGCGGTCCAATTAATTTCCGGTTGATATCCTTTGGCAAACTCTTGGAATTCACGTAAATAAGTGGTCAATTGAAGGTGTAAATCCGCCGGAGTGTTCGCACTAGAAAAGGAAATCACTCGACCAGCATGACACTGACGCAAGATATCGACAACGGAACTCTGGTGATGGAAAATTGCCAGAATCGGCTTGCGAGCCAGGATACCGGGATATAGTTTCGATGCCGTGTAGGTGGGATCATCGGAGCCGATCAGCAAAATGGCATCGCTGTCTTGTAAAACTTGTTGCGCTTCAAAGTAAGGCAGGCGTTGGGGATGTTCAGTTACCTGATCGGCAATCCCATATTCCTGCGCGATCGCTGCAATCGGCTGATGTAATTGGTTTGCGGTATAACTGGTTCCGACAAAATGCAGCCGCACCCGATTCCATTGCTCCGGTTGGCGATCGCGTTCTGTACGGATAGCGAGAAACAGCGATCGCAGCGCCAATTCCATATCTGTGCCCCCTCGACCCACATACACCCAATGTCGGTTGCCATCTTTGGGATCAAAAATCGATTGCTGAATCTGAAGCGATGCTAACTGGGCAAAATCCTGTTCCGGGGCACCGAAGGGGAGAACGGTAAATTGCTCAGGACGTAGCCAGGGGTAGCGCTGTTGCAACTGGTGGGGGTAAGCAGGTGAAACACTGACAATTTGACTGACCCGTCGCAGGGCTTGGGGTTCCAGGATGCTAGCCATCCATTTATCCACGGCATACCGCAGTCTACCGCCGGGACGCTGCCGAGTTGGGGCGGCATCTACTCGCCAGGGATCTTGAAAGTCCAACACATAGGGGATTCCAAATTTCCGCTGCCAGCGATCGCCCAGGATCATTACCGGGAAGATCGTGGTCGAGAAAAATACCAGATCAAAGGATGAAGTCGCTAGTAAGCGATCGCCTGCCTGTGCTAGAAAGGGCAGACACCGCAACCCTAAATTTCCTAGACCAAATTTGCGCGTGAATTGAACCGGAAATGCCCTGCTGTAAGTAATTCTCAGATTTTTTGGGAGAGCCTGATACAGCCTGTCATCGCTGGCATGTTCAACCTGATCCGGTTGTACGGTCAGAATATGTGCCTCCCAACCAAACTCCCTGAAATACGGCAATGCCGTTCTGATCCGTTGATGATCGGGGGCGTTGATCGGGGGGAAATGGGGGGAGACGATGAGGACACGGGCTGTCTCTTATACACATCT